>JABMQA010000876.1 GCA_013203545.1 Bacteroidota bacterium | reverse complement strand
TTTTGCCTATGGCTTCCTTCAGATTCCCAATCACTCGGGACACCCTTACCGTTCGCAATAGGATTCCGGTAATAACGGCTCCTTTGGGACTTGTGGGCTGACCCACGCTCCCGTTAGGTTTACTACATGCCCGGCATACTAAATATTATTTCTTAAACTTCACACCAACATAATCAAACACCCTGTAAGCAAGCAGCTTCACCCTGTCAGTGATCATCATCTGAACCATAGCGTAGCCCCAAACGAATAATACCCACCAACCAATCGGTGCCATTAACAAACCGAAAGCCACGATCAGGGAAATGATCCCTTTGGAAATCAGTGTTGCCCACACAAGGCCGCTCCCGGGTCTGATGCTCCACAACGGCCCCCTGGTACGTGAAAGGAAAATAGTTAGGTTGCCGGCAATGGACAATTCTGCAAAAACAAGGGTTTGCAACTCATTACCACTGAAGTGCATAATATCCCGGCCAATGAGGTAAATGAAAAAGGTAAATACCACGTTGGTGAAACCAAGTACCGATGCTATACCGATGACCTTGTTCATATTCCACCGTTCAGGTTTCATCGAATACTTTACCCGGTCGTAGGAAATGGCCATAATGGGAAAATCGTTAAAAACCGCCAGGAGCACAATCATAATGGCAGTTACTGGATATTGATTGAATATAAGAATAGCCAGAACGGTAAAGAACAATACATCAATGGTTTCGGATATCCTGTAAATGGCATAACTCTGCATGCGCTGGAATATCTTCCGGCTCTCCTGGATGGCATTGATGATAACCGAAAGGCCAGGCAGGGTAAGCACGATATCGGCGGCCGACTTTGCCGCATCTGTAGCTCCTGCTACGGCAATGCCGGCATCAGCCTTTTTAAGCGCAGGGGCGTCGTTAACGCCGTCGCCTGTCATTCCCACAATATGTCCGTTCATCTGCAACAGTTCCACAATTTCATATTTATGTTCAGGATAAACTTCGCTGATACCGTCGGCTTCCTCCACCAGCCTCCTGGCCCTTCTGTCGGGGAGGTTAACGAATTCACTGGCCGGCAAAATATTATCCCTGATATTCACCCGTTTCGCAATCTCGCGGGCAATGATCTGGTGGTCGCCGGTTATCATCTTCACCTCCACGCCCATTTCCTGTGCAAGCCTGATGGTTTCCGCAGAATCCTCACGGGGCGGATCGCTCAAAGAAATCAACCCGACAAAATGCCATTTTTCGTCCCCATGGGTCCTTGCCACACCCAGTGTGCGGTAACCATGCGAGCCCGCCTCATGGATGATACGATGTACCTCCTCTGCAACAATCTCCCTATTGTGACACAATTCCAGCATTACCTGTGGGGCACCTTTGCCCACCCTGAACCTGATATTATTCTGCTCAATCTCAGCTTCGGTCTTTTTACTAACCGGATCAAACGGAATGAATCTCAGTTGCTTTGATTGTTCAAAACCAGTCTTCAACCTGTCATGCTTAAAAAGCCTGTTAATTACCGCATCATCAATGGGGTCTTTGTTTTCAGCCTTTGCCGCAAGGGCAGACGTGATAATGATATCATCTTCATTATAATCACCAATGGGATGCAATCCGGCAATCGTTAGTATATTTTCAGTGATGGTACCTGTTTTATCCGAACACAGCACATCCATACCAGCCATCTCTTCGATGGCAACCAGCTTGGAAATAATGGCCTTTTTCTTCGAAAGCTTCACTGCTCCAACTGCCATCGTAACACTGAGTACAGCAGGTAATGCGGCTGGAATTGCAGCCACCGTTAACACAAGGGCAAACTGCAAAACCTGCCAGATCGACTCCTGCCGGATAAGGCCTGTAATCACCACGACCATTACCAATAGAAAATTCAAAATAATCAGGTAGTCTCCAATGTGGATCACGGCCTTTTGAAAATGGCTTTTCGTTTTTGCACCTTCAACCAGTTTGGCGGTCCTCCCGAAAAAGGTATTTGCCGCCGTACCATATACCAGTGCATTCATTTCACCCTGTTTCACTACCGATCCGGAAAATCCCACATCATCCCGATGTTTCTCCACAGGCAGGGACTCTCCCGTCAGTGCCGACTCATCTATCATCAGGTAGTCGCCCTCAAAAAGTTTGACATCGGCAGGAACCACATCGCCCAGCCTCATCCTTATGATATCTCCAGGAACCAATTCGCGAGCCTCGACTTCAGCCCATGTTCCGTCTCTTTTTACCTTCGCCTTACTGGCAAGGCTTTTCTTCAATTCGGCGATGGCATTATCAGCCTTATGCGATTGAAAAAACTCGATAAATGCATTGATCAGCAATAACGATCCGATGATAGCCACATCATTCCAGTCCTGATCAATCAGGCTCAGAATAATAGCTGCTTCGATCATCCAGGGAATCGGGCCCCAAAAATTCTTTAGAAATTTTAGAAAAGGACTTACGTGCTTTTCGGCCAGTTCGTTGAATCCATAATTCTCGCGCCTTTCTTCGACATCTTCATTGCCCAGTCCTTTTTCAGCACTTGTTGAAAATATTGAGAATAGCGCATCAATAGATTGCGTTTTTGCTTGCTCACCGGATAAAAATTCGTTCATCATAATGTCAGGATTTAAGAGGTAAAAGTACAAAAATCCTAAAAAGTTCATGAAAATCACAATTAATACTAATTTTGATGTTTGATGACATGGAATTACTTCTTGCAGTAGATTTGGGTGTAAAAACAGGTCTCTCGCTTTACAGTTCTGATGGGAGACTGCTATGGTTCCGATCTCACAATTTCGGAAATGCATCGAGGTTACGCAAGGCAGTACCAAAATTTCTATCAGAAGATGAAGAATTGAGGTACCTGGTAGTGGAAGGCGGTGGCCCGCTGGCAAAAATCTGGACCCTGGAAGCCGAAAGGAGAAACCTGGAGGTAGTTGGAGTTATGGCTGAAGAGTGGCGCAGGATAATGATGTTTGACCGTGAACAGAGGAAAGGTACGATAGCAAAGAGCAATGCGCTGGTTTATGCCTACAGGGTAATTGACAAATTAGCAGATCATAAGGCCACATCACTGAATTACGACGCTGCCGAATCTATTTTAATCGGACTTTGGGGAATGATGAAAGTTGGCTGGATTAAAGAAGTAGATTGGATTTTGAGGTGAATTTGAATTTTTAGATTCCTCTCCACAGGACTTCGGCGTAAGCGTTCGACTGAGCTCACGCCGAAGGCTCAGTTGAACGCTGGCTAAGAAGAATCTTTTAAAATATTGTCGGACAAGCGTGATAAAAATATTTACCATGAAGAAACATATTCAACCTCTATTTTTTCTATTCATAGTAGTTGTACTGATAGCGGCATATTCCGGATGCAAAAAGAATGTTGACAAACTCCCACCCAGATCCAATGTAGAAAAGGTATCCCTGAATTTTGGGAATACCATTTCTGCCGCAAGCTTTCTTATTGAAAACAATGGTGAGAAGAATCTTTCCTATTCCATCAATGAAGATATCACCTGGCTGGAGCTTTCCAGTTTTTCGGGAACCATCGGCTCAAAAAGTTCACAGGAAGTTATAGTCACCGTTTCACGGACCGGCCTGACGCAAAACAGATACGAAGGTGCCCTGATTATTCAAACAAATGATAAAAATCACACCATTATGGTTTACATGACCGTGGATATGTTTTTGGTAACGGTTATAAACCCGGTTTTCACCACCATTAACATTGAAGTGGACAGCACATTAAATAAAGAGACCTCCGGCACCTATATCCGGAAAATCGGTATCAACGACAGCACCCAGTTTTCATTTTTCGAGAAACCCGATCTGTTTTCATTTTTCGCCCAAACCTATGGCATTTATACAGACAGTACGCAGCTTGGGGTAGAAATGAAATGGGAAGAGGTTGTAATTGTTGAAAACGATACCATTCCCAGGATTTTTTTGAATGTGTCCAGTACATACTTCTTCCTGTCCATCATCAATAATTTCGAAACACTCAGCCCGCTATATGTCAATGCCGGCAATGCATTTGAGATTGTGGAGAACATTTTCATCTTCCAGAGTTCCGACCCATTGCCCGTTGGCTATTACCATGCACTTGAAAATACAGCGATCAGGGCAATGTATTATGGAGGCACCGAAAGCGTAACATGGACGCAGGGCGCTCAGTACACATTCCCTTATACCGATAATCAGTCAGTAACCATTTCCAACTACCAGCCGGATACCTCCAAAAGGATGACTTACCGGTACAAGACACCTGTCGTTCAGCAATCTTTTTATCTTGATCATTCCTTTGGCAATGTAACCGATATTTATTCGAAAAATTAAAATACATTTGCCGTTAATTTATTAACACAAGAAATTTATTAACCAAAAAACGGAGGTTGAATTGGAAAGCATTGCCTTTGCAGGAAACAAAGGTGACCGTGTCCGGTCCGATTGTTTTATTACACTGGAACTTACTGATAATAGTGGTTTGGATATCCAACTCAAAAGCAAGGTAAAAGCCATGTTTGGCAAGGATATTCTGAAACTCGCAGAAGACATTCTGAATTATTTTGAAATCAAAAACGCCATCCTGAAGATTGAAGACAGTGGGGCATTGCCATTTGTTATGGCTGCCCGTATGGAGGCCGCCATCAAACAGTTGGTTGATACCAAAAAGGAATACCTGTTTGATATAATTGAGGACAACAAATTCACAACCCTAAAAGACCGGTTCCGCTTTTCGCGTCTTTACCTGCCGGGCAACACACCCAGCCTGATGATTAATGCAGGATTGCACAAACCCAATGGATTAATTCTGGATCTTGAAGATGCGGTAGCCGTTGACAAAAAACAGGAAGCACGGTTTGTGGTAAGAAATGCCCTGCGGAATCTTAATTTTTATGGTACAGAAAAGATGGTGAGGATCAACCAGGTGCCCAAAGGCCTCGACGATCTGGATTATATCGTACCGCATGGTGTTAACCTTATCCTGGTTCCCAAGTGTGAAAGTGCTGAACAAATAAGGCAGGTTAACGAGCGAATCAACCTGATCAGGTCTGAAAATAATATTAGCGGTGATATCTGGCTTATGCCCATCATCGAATCCGCTTTGGGTGTTATCAAATCCTTCGAAATTGCCACATCAGCACCAAACATTGTCTCTCTGGCCATTGGTCTTGAGGACTATACTGCCGACCTGGGAACAAGGCGCACCAATGAAGGCACAGAATCATTTTTTGCCCGCAGCCAGGTGGTAAATTCCTGCAAAGCTGCCGGTATTCAGGCCATCGACTCGGTATTTTCAGATGTGTCGGACATGGAAGCATTAAAGCAAAATGTGCTCACCTCAAAATTGCTTGGATTTGACGGAATGGGATGTATTCATCCACGGCAAATTGCTGTAATCCACGAAAATTTCGCTCCCGATGAAGCCGAGATCACCAAAGCCAAAAAGATTGTCCTTGCCTTTAAAGATGCAACCGCTAAAGGCCTCGGAGTTGTATCGCTTGGCACCAAAATGATTGACCCTCCGGTGGTGAAACGGGCCGAAAGGACAGTAATGCTGGCAATTAATACCGGAAAGCTTAATGAAAATTGGATGGAAGGGCCGGCAATCTGATCTGTCAAACTTCAAAACATAAACGACAATATCATGAAAAAATACGATAAATTAGTTACCAATGCAGCCGGAAGGGTTGTTCCGGAATTTTTTAATGGCAAAGAACATACACCCTATCTGGGTGTTGGAAAATACAGGCCTACCGGGCGAAAATACGCCCCTCCCATTGCGACATGTGCCGACTATCCCAACGATGGTAATAAAACAGTACCTTCCATAAAAGATGCACTGATAAAAGCAGATATTAAAGATGGCATGACCATCTCGTCCCATCATCATTTCAGAAATGGCGACCTGATTGCCAACCAGGTTTTTGATGCTGCCCATGAACTGGGGATCAAGGATCTGATGTGGTTCCCCTCCGCATCTTTCCCATGTCACGAACACCTGATCAAATACCTCGATGATGGCACCATCCATCACATCGAAGGCAGTATGAACGGGCCATTGGGAAAATATGCCTCCGAGGGCAAAATGAGCGGATTGGGAGTGTTGCGCTCTCATGGTGGCCGCTATCAGGCTGTTCAGGACGGTGATGTACACATCGATATTGCCGTGATTGCTGCCCCAACGGCCGATGCTTTTGGCAATGCAACCGGCGACAGGGGACCCGCTGCTTGCGGGCTTCTGGGTTTTGCACTGGCCGATTCACAATACGCTGACAAAGTGATTGTGGTTACCGATAACCTGGTTCCGTTCCCTTGCTATCCATGGCAAATCCACGGAAATTATGTGGATTATGTTGTGGTGGTTGACCAGGTTGGTATTCCTGAAAAAATTATCTCGGGTACCACACAAATCACCAAAAGCCCCGATCGTCTTTTGATAGCCGAACTAACTGCTCAATTCTGCGATGCTGCCGGAATCGTAAGGGATGGATTCTCCTACCAGGCCGGAGCCGGTGGAACGGCGCTTTCAATTGGGATTTACTTCGCCGAGATGCTGAAAAAACGCAACATCAAGGCTCGTTTTATTCGTGCAGGAAGCAACCTATACCCGGTGAAAATGTTAGAAGACGGGCTGGTCGATTACATCCTCGATGGGCAAACCTTCGATCTGGAAGGTGTCCGCTCGATGCGTGAAAACCCAAACCATGTCAATACAAGCCCGTTCACCAGCTACAACTATCACGGCAAGGGAAATTTCGCCTCCCTGGTAGATGTGGTTATCCTTGGCGCCACTGAAGTAGATCTGGGTTTCAATGCCAACGTGGTCACCCACTCCGATGGATACCTGCTTCATGGTATCGGGGGCTGGCAAAACTGCCTCTTCTCCAAATGCACCATTATGCCGATACCGTTGTTCCGAGACCGTATGCCGGTTGTTATTGATGAAGTCACCACTTTGTGCGGACCCGGAGAACTCATTGATGTGATCGTTACCGAAAGGGGAATTGCTATCAATCCGCTACGTGAAGACTTGATTGACAAAACCAAAAATTCGGGTTTACCTATAAAAACCATCGAGCAATTGAAGGATGAAGCCGAGGCAATTTGTGGCAAGCCATCCAAACCCGAACTCGACGATGAAGTGATTGCCGCCATCAAATGGGTTGACGGAACCGTAATCGATGCTGTGAAGAAGGTACCGGGGAAGTAGTTTTCTTTAGAGGGTGTGTGAAAACATTGAGTAATATGAGTTGCACCGGGATTTATCCCGGTGATGAAAGGTGCAATATTGTCCTGGGCTTTAGCCCAAATAACTCATTTTGTGTGCTAAAGCCCGATTTGGTTGGGTTCGCCTAATCCCTGGCATAAATGCCAGGGCTAATCAAATTTTAATATCATTTTTAGACAGCTTCTAAGGCTTCCTTCAGATTTCCAATCACTCAGGACACCCTTGCCGTTGGCAATAGGATTCCGGTCATAACGGCTCCTTTGGGCCTTATGGGCTGACCCACGTAACCGTTAGGTTTACTATATGCCCGGCACACTAAATATTATGTTGCGCTGCCGCTTATTCTTCATGATTTAGCGGAAGAATAATATTTTAATGGAATACGAAAGGTGCAGCGCACCGGAATATTAAACCCGGGAAATGATATTGTGATACGCTGCACCTTTTCGCCTTGTTGGATATTCATGCAGCTCTGAATTCAATTCAAAAAATAACTTCCTAACTTTTGTGAATTGGGTAACAAATACGATACATTATTGTTAATTTTGCGGCAAGCAAAATTCGTGTAGAAAAAATATAAAAAAACAACAGATACAATGGGAATCCGTAAACTGAGTAGTATTTTCCGCCCTCAACGCATAGCACTTATCGGGGTGCCCGCGGATCCAAATAGTGTTGGTGGCGTCACGCTTCGAAATCTGGTTGGTGGCGGCTTTCGTGGCGTTGTTTATCCCGTCAACCCCAGGCACGAAGCTGTTTTGGGAATTCCATGCTACCCAACTGTAAAAAGCCTTCCAAAAGTTCCTGACCTGGCTGTGATCATTACCGGTGCCTCAGCCGTCCCTCAAATTATTGAAGAATGTGGAGAGGTTGGCATTAAGGGTGTCATTATCATGTCGGCAGGTTTTAAGGAAATTGGTGAAGAAGGCCGGGCGCTGGAGATGACGGTGATGGATATCGTTAAGAAATACGATATGCGTGTTATCGGGCCAAACTGCTTAGGGATAATCGTACCCGGCCAAAACATGAACATCAGTTTTGCGGCAACGATGCCAAAAGCCGGACACGTAGCATTTATATCACAGTCAGGTGCACTTGGGACTGCTGTACTTGATTGGGCCATGGACGAGAACATTGGCTTTTCATATTTTGTATCCATCGGTAATGCCATGGATGTTGGATTTGGTGATTTGATTGATTATTTTGGTCAGGATTCCAACACCAGGTCAATTGTACTGTATGTGGAATCCATTACATGGGCGCATCAGTTTATGTCGGCAGCAAGGGCTTTTGCCCGTAAGAAGCCTATTATTGTTTACAAAGCAGGCCGTTTCCCTGAGTCAGCTATGGCAGCAGCCTCACACACCGGCGCTATGGCTTCATCCGATGCTGTTTATGATGCATTGTTCAGAAGGGCCGGAATCGCAAGGGTATATAATATTGGTAATATTTTTGACATTACCGACCTTATCGGCAGAAAACGTATACCAAAAGGACCAAACCTGGCCATTGTAACCAATGCAGGTGGTCCGGGAGTTATGGCAACCGATAGCCTGATAGCAAAAAATGGCAAATTGTGCAAATTGTCGGAAGAAACACTGGACAAACTGAACGAACTTTTACCCAATTACTGGTCGCATGGAAACCCAGTTGATGTATTGGGTGATGCCACCCCTGACAGAATTGCCTCGGCTACCGAAATTGTACTTCATGATCCCGGCGTTGATGCTGTACTGGTAATCCTTACACCCCAGGCCATGACAAAGCCAACGGAAACTGCAAAATCAGTAATAAAAATATCCGAGGGTTCTTCAAAACCCATTATGGCGTCGTGGCTGGGTGGCCAGAGTGTGGCTGAGGGCATGAGACTTTTTAACCATTCGGGTATTGCCGCCTTCCATACCCCCGAACAAGCCATCCGTGCTTTCATGACCCTGGTGGATTATGCCAAAAATATGGAGTCGCTGTTTGAAACCCCTAAAGAAATCCCTGTATCATTTCATTACGACAGACAAACACTCAGGGAAAAATTTATCAATGAAATTTTCCCGAAGCAAAATATTTTAACTGAGGAAGATTCTAAAGAACTGATCCGATCATATGGTATCCAGACTACGCAGCCTGTGCTTACCACTAGTGAGGAGGAGGCCGTTATGGTTGCTCAAAAAATTGGTTACCCTGTTGTTATTAAAATTCAATCAGTTGATATTGTTCATAAAAGCGATTGCGGTGGTGTTGTTTTGAATATTGAAAATGATAACATGCTTCAGGGCTCTTACAAAGGTATGATGGAGAAAGTGGTGACATGTTTTCCTGATTCCAGGATTGACGGAATATCGGTTCAGAAAATGATCGACACGCGCGACTCTGTTGAGTTTATCCTTGGCATTAAGAAAGATCCTATATTTGGCACAGTTATCCTCGTTGGAATGGGCGGAACTGAGGCTGAACTGATCCGGGATCAACGGCTGGAATTTCCACCGCTGAACGAACGCCTTGCCAACCAGATGATCGAATCGTTGAAAATATATCCGCTCCTGAAGGGATATCGTGGCAGGGCCCCTAAAAACATCAATAAACTTGTGGAGTCGATGATCAGACTTTCTTACCTTGCTGCCGATTACCCGGAGATAGAAGAGTTGGATATTAACCCAATAATTGTTACGCAGCATGATGTGGTGGCTTTGGATGCCAGGGTTGTCATCGATGAGAAAACCCTGAAAAATCCGGTTCCTCAATATTCCCACCTGTTGCTCAGGCCCTATCCGGAAAGGTACATTAAATCCGTAAAACTAGGTGATGGAACAGATGCACTGCTAAGGCCCATCAAACCCGAAGATGAACCAATGTGGCTCGAATTGTTGGGCAGTTGCTCAAAAGAATCCATTTACATGCGCTTCAGGTATAATTTTCATTTTGATTCGCATGAAGTGGCCACGCAATTCTGTTTTATTGATTATGCACGCGAAATGGCCATTGTTGCCGAAGTGGAAGAGCACGGACGACGGAAACTAATTGGTGTGGGGCGCCTCATTGCCGATCCTGACGTGGAAACCGTAGAGTATGCTATTTTGATCACTGATGCATGGCAGCGAAAAGACCTTGGAAAAATCCTTACGCAATATTGTCTGGAGATTGCAGTAGCCAACAATTTAAAACGGGTTGTTGCCGAAACCACAAAAGATAACAAACCGATGATTTCCGTATTTAAAAAACTTGGCTTTACAGTAAATTTCAATGCCGACTCAACGGTATCGGTAGGTATTGATTTGTAAACCAGGGCCTGGTTTGCTTATACCTTTACAGTTGTCCCGCTCCCTTACTGCAATATCAGAACTCATGAACTACAGATTAATAATCAATTGTTTATAAAATAATCGCCGTAATTCATATTGTCGTAATTTCTTTTATGATTTTTTTTCTTAGTGTTTCTAAGTGAGCTAAGTGTCTATGTGGTTGAAAAAAAGAGGTAACCACTAAGA
>JABMQA010000875.1 GCA_013203545.1 Bacteroidota bacterium | reverse complement strand
TGTTCGCTAATCCATGTTGTGGACATTTCGCCGGACGGATTAACGGTATAAAACATCATGGGTAACGAATCAAGCACCAGGTTGTATTGCTGTTGATTTCTTAAAACCTTTTCCTCCGAATTTCTAATTTCCCGGTTGAGTTTTAACAGGTTAAAATTGCTATAATTGAGTTGTGAGATAATTTGTGCAAATTCCGTATAAATTGTCATCACGGTATTTACTTTTTCCCGGCTCCAACGTGGGACACACTTCAGTGCAGCAAGGTATTTCTCTTCATCAAAGCCATATAGTTTTGCCTGTTTTCTAAAAAGTTCAATATCCGGCTCTTCATCCTCAAACAAAAACTGGCCCAGGAAGAGGTTGGCGATGTGTTGGTTTCCAACCATTATAGGTGTTACCATGTCCCACATATTGTTTTTGCACCTGTATATTTTATAGGTACCCGGTTCTACGCCATTTGCGAGCAAGGTGTCGCTTTCGAGGCAATGTTTACATGTTTCGGGGTGAACGCGGTGGTATTTTGTGCATATGTCCTGCCATCCGGTAGCCACTAAGATTTTACCCTTGATATCCAATATCGCCATACCAATATTGGTAAGTTTATTAAAATGGCCCATAACCGATTGGATGGCATCTATACCCAGAATATCTTCAGCCCGGATATTTTCAATAATTTCCTGCGGTCTTGCAATGGAATGACTAACCTGCTGAAGGTGATTAAATCCAGGTATATCCTTCTGTTTGTCTTCCAGTTGTTTTTTGGTTTGGATAAGTTCTGATTCCAAATCACCAATCCTTTTGAGAGCTGCTTTCAGATCCATATTCTCGTTATTCATCTTGAAGAAGATATGCCGCCCAAAAATAGTATTTTTTTTATTGTTGCATGTTATTCAGAATTTCTATAAATAAGAACTTGTCCTTTATGTGGGATGGAAACATATTAAAAATGGTTAACTTGCGTCGTTTTTTAAAGATCAGTTAGCATGGGGATTCATTTATGTAGATATGTTATTAAGATTCGATTAAAATTTGCATGAGAAGTAATAAATACTTGACAATTGGTATATTCAATGCTTACTATTGTATACTTTTAATCCCATGAGCCACCGGAAACGGACAATAATCCTGATTAAGCCAAATTGATTGTGATAATAATTTTAAACAATAAAATAAATTTATAAATTAAAAACGATTTCTATGAAAAAGCATTTACTCCGTTACACATTGTTATTGTGTATTGCACTCTTTCTGGGTACAGATATGTATTCCCAAAACGTAGCAATCAACGCCGATGGCAGCGATCCCGATGCTTCAGCCATGCTGGATATCAAAGCAGAAAACATGGGTATCCTGATACCCCGTGTCACAGAGGCCAACCGGCCATCCTCACCGGCAACCGGTTTACTGATTTACCAGACGGACGGCGCCACCGGGTTTTATTTCTACGATGGCAGCAACTGGAAACTGATCACGCACTCAGGTGAATTCGGAACGATGGCTGCACAGGATGCCGACGATGTATTGATCACCGGAGGTACCATCGATGGTGTGGCCATTGGCGGAACCGATCCTTCAACTGGAAAATTCACAACACTCACAGCCACCGGTGCGACGATGTTGTATGACAACCTCACCGTTAGTGGCGATACCGATATTGCCTACCAATTCACGGTAGATGCCACAACAGGCGAGGTGACAGCCCAGGGCAACATCAGTGGTAAGGAGTTGCGCACCCTCAGCGGCAGCCTGCGCATTGCAGAGGGAACCAATGATGACATTCCATGGATCAATGCCCTGAAAGAAGGTAACAAGGTTATGGAAATGGGCCTTGGAACGGATGGCTCAGGCAATCCTGCCGGATATGGCCTCAACATCAACAACGATGATGGAAACATTGTAGCAGGTATGGGTTATTCCTGGGGCAAATGGGCCAATGGCGTGGTAGATCCTTCAACCTATGCCCAGGCCGGAGCCTGGACCAATGGTGCAGGAGGTGTGTGGCTTGAGATAACAGGGGCCGACAAGTTGGATAACAGTCCGTTTAAAGCAGATGTTGATGGTAACCTTGAATTGGGCAATGATCTGTTTGTAGGAACCATGACATCCGGAGATGGCACCAGCGGAACCTTCAGTGTAGAAGGTTCGACAGGTAATACAGAAATCGACGGAACGCTGAATGTCATCGGAAAATCCACCTTCAGTACCATGGCCTTAACCACCGGAGCTTCTGATGGCTATATCCTCAAGAGCGATGGCTCCGGCAACGCTACCTGGGTTGAATTGACCACTGCAAACTTCTCCGGACTCGGCACAATAGCCTCACAGGATGCCGATGATGTTTCCATTTCAGGTGGGAATATCGACGGAACAGCCATTGGCGTCTCGTCTGCCTCATCGGGAAAATTCACCACACTGGAAACAACCAGTACTGCCACAATAGGCGGCGATCTTACAGTAAATCAAAATACAGATAATTCTTACCAGTTTGAAGTAAGTTCCACCACCGGTGATGTTACAGCACAGGGCAATATTAAAGGTAAAGAACTTCAAACCCTCAGCGGCAGCCTGCGTATTGCAGAAGGAACCAATGATGATATTCCCTGGATAAATTCATTGAAAGAAGGAAACAAGGTCTTTGAAATGGGCCTTGGAACCGATGGTGCCGGCGATCCTGCCGGATACGGTATCAATGTAAACAATGATGCCGGTAACCTGGTGCTGGGTATGGGCATGCTCCTGGGCGACTGGGTAAGTGGTGTAATTGATCCCTCAACAGGTATTATGGCAGGATTTGGGACGGACGGTGCAGGCAATGTGTGGATACAGATGGTTCCCGGACCAGGTAAAACCGATCCGTTATTTTCAGTAGACCAGGAGGGCGAAGTAATTGCACAGGGCAACATCAGTGGTAAAGAACTCCGCACACTCAGCGGTAGCATCCGCATTGCCGAAGGAACCAACGATGACATTCCCTGGATCAACGCTTTAAAAGGAAGTACCAAAGTTTTTGAAATGGGCCTCGGAACTGATGGTTCGGGCGATCCTGCCGGATATGGCCTCAACATCAATAATGATTCCGGAGAAACCGTAGCCGGAATGGGTTATTCCTATGGTAAATGGGCCAATGGCGTGGTAGATCCATCAACCTATGCACAGGCCGGCGCCTGGACCAACGGTGCAGGTGGTGTGTGGCTTGAGATAACAGGAGCGGATAAGGTTGCCAACAGTCCTTTCAAAGCAGATGTAGACGGGAACCTTGAATTGGGTAATGACCTGTATGTAGGAACCATGGCAGCCGGAGATGGCACCGGTGGAACCTTCAGTGTAGAAGGTGCGTCCGGCAATACCGAAATTGACGGAACACTGGATGTCATAGGGAAATCTACCTTCAGTACCATGGCATTGACCACCGGCGCTTCTGACGGATATATCCTTAAGAGCGATGGTAGTGGCAATGCCACATGGACGGAACTAAACACAACCAATTTCGCAGGACTCGGTACGATCGCATCACAGGATGCCGATGACGTGTCCATTTCTGGTGGCAACATCGATGGAACAGCCATTGGCGTATCAACAGCCTCATCGGGAAAATTCACTACACTGGAAACAACAAGCACAGCCACAATAGGCGGCGATCTTACAGTAAATCAAAATACAGATAATTCCTACCAATTTGAAGTAAGTTCCACCACCGGTGATGTAACTGCACAGGGCAATATTAAAGGTAAAGAGTTGCAAACCCTCAGCGGCAACCTCCGACTTGCCGAAGGAACCAACGATGATATTCCCTGGATCAACGCATTGAAAAGTGGCAATAAAGTGATGGAAATGGGCCTAGGTACCGATGGTGCCGGTGACCCGGCCGGATATGGCCTCAATATAAACAACGACGCCGGAGAAACCGTTGCCGGAATGGGATATTCCTATGGCAACTGGGTAAACGGTGTGGTTGACCCAACCACCTTTGCACAGGCCGGCGCCAGTACGGATGGGGCCGGTAATGTATATCTTGAAATTACCAACCCTCCCGGAAAACCACCCACCAGTTCACAGCCGTTTAAGGCAGATATGAATGGGGATCTGTGGTTGGGTAATGATTTTTACGTTGGAACGATGTCACCAGCAAAATTTGCAGTGAGTACATTTACGGTG
>JABMQA010000874.1 GCA_013203545.1 Bacteroidota bacterium | reverse complement strand
GTTTCAGGTGGGGAGGTTTCAGGTGGGGAGGTTTCAGGTGGGGAGGTTTCAGGTTGCAAGTTATGGATTTTCCGCTCTCCGGTCTTCGCTCTATGCTCTTTGCAATTTACTCCGCTTATTATCCTATACTACATATTTTGCGCAGGCCATCGGGATTTAGTATCGAAATGGTCTTTCCTGTAATTTCGATGAGTTTATCTTTCTGAAAACTTTTCAACACCCTAACTACATTTTCCGTTGACATTCCGGCAAGTTCAGCCAGTTCCTTCCGTGTAAGCATTAACTCAAATACGGGAGACCTGAAGATATTCCCCGAAAGGCACAGCACGAGATCAGCAAGCCTGCCGTATGATTGCCGGTGCGTCATAAAGAAAAACCTGTTATTGATCTGGTTTGCGTTTTCGCTTAATATGTTAATGATTTTTGAGGAAAAAATACCGTTTTCGCGTATCAGATATTTAAAGGTATTGATATCGATTAGCCTTGCGACAGAATCCTGATAGGCTGATGCAGTATATTGAAAAGTATCACCATCGTCGGATAACGCTGATAAACCAATTAAGCTTCCCGGACCGATGATCTTTAAAATCAATGTTTGATCATTATCCTCCAGATACACTTTAACAAGGCCTTCGCAAAGAAATATTACATGTGTGGCAAAGGCGCCGTACTTCGTAATGATCTCACCTTTTTTATACCTGACTTCCACCTGTTTTTTTTCAATCATTTCCCGCTGTTCATCTGTAAGAAACTCAAAACACTTGCAATGTGATTTAGCAACGGTGCAGGTCTGATTTATTAGTTTATCCTTCATAAGGCAATCATTTTCAAATAAAACAAAACAAAAGTACGAAATATGTCAATATGTTTGAACGAAATGTCAATCATTTTATTGACCCGTATCAATTTTATCGTCTGTCCACATCAATAAAACCCGATTTCCAATCAATTAACTACTGTTAGTTTTGTAACAGTAAAGTTACTATTAAAATCACTCAAAAACAGATTCATGAAAAAACTTGTAATATTTTTCCTGGCCATATTTCTACCATTATTTGTAATTACGCTTTTGGCAGATCAGGAGGAGGAAGAAGAAGCCGACCAAAAAAAGCAAGAAATAAAGCTTGTAAACTATATCAGGAAAGCAAACCGGAATACCCGTGAGATTGTTGACCACAGTAAATTTGAGGTACTAAAGGGCCACTTCGAAAATGCACATAAGGTGACAGAAGCCTGTTTGGGTTGCCATACCGAACGCCATATCGAAATCATGGAATCACCTCACTGGAAATGGGAACGTAATGAAGTGATCGAAGGAAAAGGCGTTATTACGCTGGGTAAGAAGAACACTTTGAACAACTTCTGTATCGGGATTTCAGGCAGTGAAGCCACCTGTACACGGTGCCATATTGGTTATGGCTGGAAAGACAAATCCTTTGATTTTAACGAACCCACAAACATCGATTGTCTGGTTTGTCATGATCAGACAGGAACTTATGAGAAGGAAAAAGGTGCGGCAGGTTATCCAAAAGAGAACGTTAATCTAAATTATGTTGCAAAAAATGTGGGTTCACCCGGCCGGGAAAATTGCGGCGTATGTCATTTTTGGGGTGGCGGTGGTAACAATGTTAAGCATGGCGACCTCGAAAAGGCGATGATTGACTGTTCAAGGGAGATTGACGTTCATATGGCAACTGAGGGGGAAGATATGTCGTGCATCGAATGTCACCGGACCGAAAATCACAACATCACGGGAAAATTGTATGCACTCTCGTCTGAAAACAAGAACCGGGTAACATGCGAACAATGCCACACCGAGAAGCCCCATGGTGACGATATACTTGATGATCACATTTGCCGTGTTGCATGCCAGACCTGCCATATACCCTATTACGCCAAAGCAAACGCGACAAAGATGATATGGGATTGGTCCACTGCCGGCAAGCTTGACGGGGATGGCCATCCAAAGCACGAAAACGATGCCGATGGAAACCATAAATATATGTCTATTAAAGGAACCTTTATCTGGGACGACCACGTTGTACCTGAATATTATTGGTTTAATGGCCTTGCCGATCACCAGCTTATCGACGAAAAAATCGAATCCATTCCTGTTCAGATGAATTCGCTGGATGGTAAGTATATGGATAAAGGGTTGTGCAGGAAAACATCTACTCCATCAAAAATTTGGCCTGTTAAGGTTCACAGGGGAAAGCAAATTTGGGATCCGGTAAATAAAACGCTTGTACAGCCCAAACTCTGGGATAAAGAGGAAGGACAAGGCACCTACTGGAATGATTTTGATTGGGGATTGGCCGCAGAAAAAGGAATGGACTATTTAGAGTTGCCCTATAGCGGGGAATATGATTTTGTGGAAACCGAGATGTATTGGCCGCTAAACCATCAGGTGGCCCCAAAGGAACAATCACTAAAATGTAATGATTGCCATACAAGGCATAATGGCCGTCTGGAAAGCCTGGGCGATTTTTACCTCCCCGGCAGGGACCATAAGGCAGGTGTAGAGATTTTCGGAATTTTCCTGATTGCCGCATCCATAATCGGGGTAATGATCCATACTGTGTGCAGGATAATTTCGGGTAAGAAATGCAAACTGAACAACTACACAAAAAATTAAAAACCATGAAAAAAGTATATTTATATAAAGGTTATGAACGGTTTTGGCACTGGTCGCAGTCGGTACTGGTTTTTATCCTTATCGTTACAGGCTTCGAAATTCACAGTTCCTATTCGCTGATTGGTTTTGAGAATGCCGTCAGAATTCATAACATAACTGCATGGACGTTTCTCGTATTAACGGTATTTACCATTTTCTGGGATTTTACCACTGACGAATGGAAACAATACATTCCGACCAGCAAAAATCTTAAAGCTCAAATATCCTTCTATCTGTCGGGTATCTTTAAAAACGCACCTCATCCGGCCGGGAAAACCATTTCAAGTAAACTAAACCCGCTCCAACGCCTCGTTTATCTGGGAATTAAAGTATTTGTCTTTCCGGTGATGTTCCTGACCGGCTTTTTGTATTATTTCTTTCACTATCCGGTACAGGGCATCGAATTATCAAGCCTGGAGGTGATTGCCGTATTGCATACACGTGGAGCATTTGCCGTGGTTGCTTTCATCATAGTCCATCTTTACCTTATCACAACCGGCCGTACAGTTACATCTAATTTAAAGGCTATGGTTACCGGCTGGGAAGAAATTGAAGAACATGAAACAAAACACATCGAGGAGGAAATTATGGCTGAAACAAAAACCCTGATTCGTAATGCCGGCGAAAAAAGCGGAAGGAGAAAATTAAGAAAAGCAAAAGAGGCAGTAGCCGAAATTGTATGAGAATTTAACACGTAAATAATTTATAAAAAATAACGGGTATGAATCGATTGATAAACTTAATCTGGATAATGAGCCTGATGCTGATAATAGTGTCCTGCTCAAAAGAAAAACAATATGCCACAGCCGATGAGTGGGTTGCGGAAACACAGCTGGGGCTTGAAAAAATCAAGGTGGAAGATCTGAAGAAAAAAATAGATGATTTTGAAATGATCTACCTTCTGGATGTCAGGGAACCCAACGAACATTATCCGGGCTTCATTCCCGGATCGATCAATACACCGGGTGGGGTACTGATCTTTAAAATGCAAAACGATGATTTTTGGGAGAGCGAAATGGCTTACACACCACAAAAAGAGGATAAGATTATTGTATATTGCAAAAAAGGGAAACGATCGGTAATGGCTGCCGATGCCCTCAAAAAACTCGGATATAAAAATGTAAAATATCTGGATGGCGGTTTTAAAAAATGGGAATTGACTTATCCACTTGAATATGACGAAAAACTTGATCAAATGGGTGGGGGAAGTTCGCATGAAGAAGTTGGTGGATGTTAATTAAATAATAGGAGGTTATCACAATGAGGACTGTTCTTTTAAAGTATGCATTACTCCTTCCATTGATACTGTTTTTTATCTGGTTGGGGCTGGTTATTTTCGGATGTATGGCTTGCTTTTTTGGCGCTACCGAAACTTACTACTGCACTAATTACTGCATGATCGCAAAAATTAGTGTTTCTATGATCCTGGCGGCCTATGTAATATTTTTTGCCAGATCACTTTTTTATGCAAATAAAAAATAATGAAATAACATTTTTAGGCAGCCAAAGATTTTCAATGTTTTTTTGAGTGATTTGTCAACAAGCCCGGCATTTTGCCAGGCTTGTGCTTTAACAATGGTATCAGAAACACAAGTTTTATATCCCGCTCAATCCAATACCAAAACCAAATATTTTGATGAACGCCAAAAATCCTCAGGTTTGGTAATTTCAAAACTGAAATACCTTTTTTCATCATTCTTTCTGATGATGTAGCTATCGGAAGGATGGGTTGTTACCAGGTTGACTTTTTTGGCATCAATTGGGAATACGGTTGTTTCCCTGATATCAATTTTGGTAAAAAGGTCTTTCTCGAAATCCTGCCTCAGTTTATCCACACTTCTGATTCCAATAAATCCGCCTTTTTTGGTGATGATCTCCTTTTCTTTCAGATCTTTTTTTGAACCAGTGATATAATATGCAGTATTTAACTCGGTTTTTTGTGTGTCGATTATGCGTCCCTGCTCAAGGTTTTCGTGCGTTAGTTTCGAAACTGAAGTGTATAGATCTTCCACCTCAAAATTCAGGTCTTCGAGCTCACTGACCAGTGAAACAATTTCAGCATCTTTCCTGCCAATGATTTTTTCCAGGTTGGCGAGCATGCGGCCAAGTTCCTTATTTTCCCCTTTCGAGCTTTTAAGCTTGTAGCTCAGGTTTTTCAGGTTTTCACGATTTTGGCTCATCAGCTCATCAATCGACCTGATATCATTCTTTACAGCTTCCACCCTGTCCACACCTGTTTCAAAAGAACTGGCCCTGTTCACAATCAGCTTTTCCTTTGTCCTTACCTCCGCTAAATTCTCCTCTATTTCATTAAACACCTGCATAAAGCTGTTGATGTCCTGGTCGCGTTCCTCCACTGTTTTTCTTAAGGTTTCGTTTTCATTCTTTAATTGCTCGATTTCTGCATTGTTGCATGAAAACAAAAGAAATACCAGGCCGGATAAAATTAAAATTGTCTTTTTCATGTTGATGAGATTAAATAATTTTTAAGAATTAACGTTATTGAGTGAAAAAAATTGGTGACCATTTTTCAGATACTAATATTTTGACGCGCAAATCCTGATTCCACAAAACTATATATATTTGCAGGCTATTAAAAACAACAATCATAATTTAATTAATTAAAACCATATTTTATGTTTCCTCAGAGAAATAATGAATACCCTGATATTACTGCTAGGCAAGTTGATACGGTGAGCCTGAGCAAAACATTCCTGTCCAACGTATTTGGATGGATGTTTCTGGGTTTACTTGCCACATCAGGTACTTCTTACATTTTTGCCGGAAGTGCATCTCTCATGTCGTTATTGATAAATGAGTCGGGAATGACCGTATTGGGATGGATCGTTATGCTAAGCCCGCTTGGATTTGTTTTGCTGATGTCGTTTGGATTTAACAAACTTTCTTCCGCAGCATTAACACTGCTGTTTGTTGTTTATGCCATTTTAATGGGCATGAGCCTCAGCTTTATTTTCCTGGCCTACAGTATGGGATCGATTGCCTCCACATTTGCTATTACAGCAGGAATGTTTGGCTTTATGGCACTTTTAGGTTATACAACCAAAACCGATCTCACTAAATTCGGCTCCATCCTGATTATGGGCCTTGTGGGAATTATTATTGCCAGTGTTGTAAATTTGTTATTGCTTAAGTCAAGCCAGATGGAGTATATTATCAGCATACTCGGTGTCTTGATATTTACGGGCCTGACAGCCTATGATGTTCAAAAACTTAAGCGTATCGGAAGTACCATGGAAATGTCGAGCGAACCGGCCAGAAAGCTTATGATAATGGGAGCACTTACCCTTTATCTCGACTTCATAAATCTATTTTTATTTTTACTCCGTCTGTTCGGAAACCGCAGATAAAACCTTAAATTACAAATTATGAAAGCATACGTTTTCCCTGGTCAGGGAGCTCAATTTGTTGGTATGGGAAAAGATCTTTACGACAACCATGCAACTGCTAAAGATCTTTTCGAAAAGGCAAATAAAATCCTCGGATTTAAAATTACCGAGATCATGTTTAATGGAACGGATGAGGACCTTAAGCAGACAAAAGTAACCCAACCTGCCATTTTTCTTCATTCGGTTATTCTCGCCAGGTTGTTAAAAGATGATTTTAAACCTGATATGGTTGCAGGGCACTCGTTGGGCGAATTCTCAGCTTTGGTTGCCAACAAATGTTTAACTTTTGAAGATGGTTTAAAATTGGTTTCCAAACGTGCTGATGCCATGCAAAAAGCATGTGAATTGGAACCATCCACTATGGCAGCCATTTTAGGCCTGGATGATCAGATTGTAGAACAGGTTTTGAAAGAAATCCCTGAAGGGGTGGTGCCGGCGAACTACAATAGCCCTGGACAACTGGTAATTTCAGGTTCAGTAGCCGGCATACAGTTGGCATGCGAAAGGCTAAAGGATGCGGGCGCCAAAAGGACATTGCCGCTAAAAGTAGGAGGTGCATTTCATTCGCCTTTGATGGAACCGGCCAGGGTGGAATTGTCAAAAGCGATCGAATCTACCAGGTTTAGCAACGGAATATGCCCGATTTATCAAAATGTAACCGCCCAGCCTGTTAACGATCCGGAAATTATAAAATCCAACCTGATTGCCCAGCTCACAGCACCGGTACGGTGGACACAGATTATGAAGAATATGGTTGCCGATGGCGCCAGAACAATCATTGAGGTTGGCCCCGGTACGGTATTGCAGGGCTTGTTTAAAAAGCTGGATAGAAACCTGCTAACATCAAGCGCTGTAGTGGTTGAATAGTTTCTGCCAATATCAACAAAAGGAATATGTGTAATTAAAGCTTACTGTTGAGCAATTTCCCGGATTGGATCAGTTTCCCGAGGTATTTTTCATGCCGGGCACTTTGTAGGGCTTCAAGGTAATGCTGGTTATGCATATCTGTCCCAATGAGATCGATCATATCCGCATCAATAAACCTTTCAGCCATTTTTTTCACTTCACTCGAATAATAACCTGTCAGGGATATAATATTCAATTGAAAAAGAACGCCCCTATCTTTCATCTCCTCATATTTTCCGAAATTCCTGAACCAATATGAATATCTTTCGGGATGGGCCAGGATAACCTGGTAGCCATCAATCTGAAGGTCGAAAATAAAATTTTTCCACTGCGGGTGCTCATTGAAATATGAAAGCTCCACCAAAAGGTATTTGTCGCCAAAGGTCAGCAACTCACCGCCTTTATATTTTTCTTCAAATTTATCATCGATCAGGTATTCGGCAGC
>JABMQA010000873.1 GCA_013203545.1 Bacteroidota bacterium | reverse complement strand
ATGCTTGAACATGAATTTGACAGTATGGATGATGATGACAAATTGGAGATAATCCAAACATTGCATAAGAGTTCACAAAATACTTACAATCAACTGGTAAATCTTCTGGATTGGTCACGCTCACAGCGTGGACTGATTAAAAGCAAACCAAAAAATATAAATCTGTTTGAATGTACAGAGGCTGTAATAGACTTATTAAGACCGAAAGCAAAAAAGAAAAATCACACCCTTATAAATAACATTCAAAAAGACGCTTTCGCTTTTGCTGACGAAAACTTAACCAAACATATTTTGATCAATCTGATCAACAATGCGATCAAATTTACAAAGCCGGAAGGAAAAATTGAGGTAAGCGCTGAAAAATCAATAAACCATCATCGTGTTTGTGTGCGTGATAACGGGATTGGAATCCCGGAACACAGTTTCGAACAGATATTCAGGATCAATTCTGATTTTAACAGGCAGGGAACCGAAATGGAGCTTGGAACAGGTTTGGGATTGGTGATATGCAAGGAATTTGTCGCCTTAATGAATGGGACAATAGAAGTGCAAAGTAGAATCAATCAGGGCTCAACCTTTTGTTTTACCCTGCCATCCGAAGCATCCTACATTTTTTCCGCACAAACCTGAAAAAAAACCGCTTTTGCGGGATATTCGCCCCAGATATGCAGTTTTCACCAATTTATGATAAAATAAGTCTTCATCGAATTGAACGAATTAAACGAATTTTAATTGGTTCAATTAGCGTAATTGGATGACAAAATATTTCAATCCTCACAAATAGAACAAGCACCCAATAAATTACTTTTGACCTATATATTATCCAACACCTGATATCCACATTTGCTGCATTTACCATAACTGTCGAGCCCGCTTACCCAGGTATCATAGCGGCTTCTGTCGATCACCTTTTTACCACAGCCCGGGCAGTTGGTATTTTGCCCATTTGCTGAGGAAATATTTCCCATGTAAACATAGTGCAGAATTTCAATTGCAATGTCATAAAAATCCTGCAAGGTTTCCACAGATGTCGGAGGGGCCGACATTTTATAAACCGGAAAATACCTTGAAATATGCAACACGGTATCCTCTCCGAGTTCCCCGGCAATCCATTTCACCATTTCCCTGAACTTGCCGCTATCATCATTTTGTCCGGTTATTACAAGGTTGGTGATTTCGAGGTGCTTTCCTTTCCTGCGAATCCTGATGAGGTTATCCTTTACCGGAGCCAGTTTGGATAGTGTTTGTGTGTGGTAAAAATCTTCGGAAAAAGCCTTCAGGTCAACATTAAAGGCATCGATATAATCAAACAATTCTTCCAACGGCTCCGGATTGATAAAGCCATTGGTTACCATCACATTTTTCAGCTTCTTTTTTTTGGAATTTTTTGCGATATCCAGCATGAACTCAAACCAGACAGCCGGCTCATTATAAGTGAATGCAATGCCAATATTTGATTTCTTACCCACTGCCATCCCAACCAATCCTTCCGGTGAAAATCGCTTCCTGGATTCAGGGTCAACAGGAATATTTTGTGATATGTTCCAGTTTTGACAAAACCTGCATTTCAAATTACACCCATAACTACCTATGGAAAAAATGTCGTTCCCCGGGTAAAAATGATACAATGGCTTCTTTTCGATGGGATCAAAACCCATAGAGGAAACCAGGCCATAAGCTTCGGCATACAATTCTCCTTTGCTGTTTTTTCTTACCTGGCATTTCCCGGTCTTGCCGTCGCCAATTGTACAAAAATGCGGGCAGAGGTTACACTTAACCAGGTACCTGTGCCCTTCCTCGTAATACCTAGCTATTTTCATTTCACCCATTAGAAATTTTCATTACTGGTTTGATTAACAATAAATAATAAAAGGCCACAAGTTATAAAAAAAATCCTGATCCTTAAAAATTTTGAAAAATCCTGTGCGCTTCACCCGTTCATTAAAGTACACACCATGTTCAAATACGAGCAGTTTTAGATTCAACATTTTCCTGTGCAAAAAACACATACCACTCTTTTGTAGCAACTTATTACGATCGGTACGCATGTTGTTACGCGCAACAATAATTATTCTGCATGCAATTAAATGAAGAAACTTTACCTACTAGTACTGGCTATTTTTATTGGAATTTCGCTTTATCCCCAGAAGCAATCTTACCGTACGGCTAAAATTACGGACCAGCCACCACAAATTGATGGAAACCTCAACGATACGGCCTGGAATATTGTTGAATGGGAAGGCAATTTTGTTCAATGGGAGCCATATGAAGGGAAGCCCCCCTCCCAGCCCACTTTTTTTAAGATTATTTACGACGATAACAATCTGTATGTCGGAATTGTGGCATACGATAGCTTACCAAATGAAATAGTGAAGAGAATGTCGAGACGTGATGGATTTGAGGGTGATTTTGTTGAAATTAATATCGACAGCCACCTGGACCATATGACCGCCTATTCGTTCACACTAAATGCAGCCGGTGTTAAAGGTGACGAATTGATAACGGAGGATGGCGATAACTGGGATCCCACATGGGACCCGATCTGGTATGCAAAAACTGCGTTGACCGATACGGGATGGGTGGCCGAATTTAAAATCCCTTTCACGCAACTGCGTTTTGGAAAGAAGGATAACCATACCTGGGGCATGCAGGTCACCAGGAGGTTGTTTAGAAAAGAAGAGCGTTCGGTATGGCAACTCATTCCAAGGGAGGAGAACGGTTGGGTATCCAAATTCGGGGAGTTGCAGGGCATCCATGGAATTAAACCCAAACGGCAGATTGATATCGTTCCTTACGTTATTGCCAGGCAGGAATACAACGAAAGTGAGGAAGGTAACCCTTTTGCCACTGGTAAGCAGGGGAAAATTGATGGTGGCCTGGATGGGAAAATTGGCATATCCAACGACCTTACTCTCGATTTCACGATTAATCCTGACTTCGGCCAGGTAGAAGCAGATCCTTCGGAGGTTAACCTTACAGCATATGAAACTTTTTTCGAGGAAAAACGGCCATTTTTTATTGAAGGGAACAATATATTTAACTTTCAGATTACAGGTGGCGGCAATAATTTTTCCAGCGACAACCTTTTTTACACAAGACGAATTGGCCGAAACCCACATTTTTATCCGGACCTGAATGATAACGAATATGCCAAAACACCCGATAATACTACCATCCTGGGTGCATTTAAACTCAGTGGAAAGACAAAGAAAGGTTGGTCGGTTGGGATTCTGGAAAGTGTTACCCAACGCGAAACGGCCGAAATATACAGTGAAGGAAATTCAAGATACGAGGAGGTAGAACCACTTACAAACTATTTCGTAGCCCGGCTCGAGAAAGACATCGACAAAGGTAATACGGTGATTGGGGGCATGTTCACTTCGACAAACCGTGATATTGAAAATCCTGAAATTGATTTTATTGCAAAAAATGCCTATACGGGCGGCCTCAACCTGCGCCATTACTGGAAAAACAAGGCCTGGATGGTGGCCCTGCGTACAGTCTTCAGTTCGGTTTATGGCGATACGGCAACGATGGTCAATTTGCAGGAATCACCAGTAAGGTATTTTCAAAGGCCCGACGCCAGCTATGTTCGCGTGGATTCAACACGAACGTCCCTACAAGGCCAGGGCGGAACGCTGGAATTCGGCAAAACAGGTGAAGGGCATTTTCGTTTCCTGACATGGGTAACATGGCGCT
>JABMQA010000872.1 GCA_013203545.1 Bacteroidota bacterium | reverse complement strand
TGTTTTACAAAGGACGAAAATATCAATACCTTATGGCCTTCACTGATCAGGGTTTCAAGGTTTCTGATCACTTCGTCAAACTTTCCTGAGCCATGTTTGTAGGTAGCATCTATTAATTTCGGATGGTTGGCCAGTTGCCTAAGTTTCATCAGGGCCTGTAATACCACAAATGTCGATTTTTCAGTGCCCTCATTTTCGATGTTCTCAAGGATATAATTTCTGATACGCGACCGCTCCTGCTGGTAGTACTTTTCCTGGTGGGGCGTCATTTCACAATAAATTAATTCCTCACTAAGTTCCGGCAGTTCTTTTTCAACCTGCGATTTGGTACGGCGAAGTATAAAAGGTTTGATGAGTAAATGCAGTTTCTCCTGTTTCTCTTCATCATTGCTTTTTTCGATGGGTGTGGCAAAATATCTTTTAAAAAATGTAAGATCGCCCAGCAAGCCCTTATTAAGGAAGTTCATCTGGGACCACAGATCGGTGATTGAGTTTTCGATGGGTGTACCGCTCAACGCCAACCGGTGTTTACAGGTCAGCCTGTTTACAGCTCTGGCTATCTTGGATGCGGGATTTTTAATAACCTGGCTTTCGTCCAGTACAATGTATTCAAACGGAATTTTATCCAGTAACTCATAATCATTCCTTATGGTACCATAGGTTGTGATTATTATGTTGGAATATGGAAACCTGGTGGTCAATCGAAACCTTTGCGGACCTATGTAAGTTAGGAACTTTAATCCGGGCGTAAACTTCCTGATTTCGTTTTCCCAATTGTGAATGAGTGATGCCGGCATTACCACCAGTGAAGGGTTGATTAACTTTTCATCTTCAACAACATCTGAAAAAAGATCTATTTGCCCGCTTTTATGAATCATAGCCCCGGAACCATTATCAGGGAAAGATGCAGCATGCTTCAGCAGAATGGAGAGTGTTTGTAATGTTTTTCCCAGCCCCATGTCATCCGCAAGACATCCCCCCAGGTGATGCTTTCGCATGAAATCGAGCCATTGAAACCCCTGGAGCTGGTAGGATCTTAAATCAGCACGCAGCCCCTTTGGCAATACCGGTTTGGAGGCAATTTTAAGAGCAAGTTGTGCTTCGTATGTTTTCCGGGAGATTTTAATGGTTGGGTCAATGGCTTTACTTATCAACCCATAATAGGCTTTGTTTATACGTAATTTATTTTTATTGCTTTTCCCGAATGATACCAGGTCGGTATATTTAATGAACCATTCTTCGGGCAGGATCGCAACCTGGCCATCAGGTAAACGGAATTCGCGGATGTTGTTAATGAGATATTTCCTGAGTTTGACTATCGGGATTTCGAAAACGTCTCCAAATTTTGCCACTGCATAGATATCAAACCAATCGGTTTTATCCTTCACAACAAGATCCATTTCAACCTGCCCGGTAAAATATTTCACATCACTTAGGTTCTGGTCGATTACAAAGCCTTGTTTTACCAGGGCATTGGCATGCTGATTCAACCAATGAATAAGGTCATATTTTCCCGCATCGCCTGACTGTGCTTCCAGGGTTGACACAAGGTAGGCATTTTCATATGACCGTTTCAATCCCAATTCCGCCAGGAGATTTTCATGCTTTTGCTCCCACGACAAATCCCTCTGAACAACTACAAACCTGGGATCATTGCCGGTAAAATCAAAACTTACGTAAGAAGCATACTTATCATTTGGCGTAATTTGCCTATCGCCATAAATATATTTTAAAAATAATGCAGGTAAACCGGAGAAGTTATACTCAAGCATCAATGTTGGATATTTTCCGGGATCCTTGTGTTCAATTGTTATGCCCTCGGCCCTGACAGGAAAATCACGAATACAATCCCTGATGAAGGTGGAATAATACTTTTCTTCCAATTTCCCGGGGACGAGAATAAATTCT
Source organism: Bacteroidota bacterium (assembly GCA_013203545.1). Classification (GTDB taxonomy): domain Bacteria; phylum Bacteroidota; class Bacteroidia; order Bacteroidales; family 4484-276; genus JABMQA01. The sequence goes on along the minus strand of JABMQA010000872.1, from coordinate 3,310 downwards.
TTGTTAAAGAATATTTTGAGTTTGTTCCCATCAACCTTTTGCCGGAAATGATACAGGTGGTCGTTGAGCATTAGCCAACAGGGATCGTTCACGAGTATCCTTCCATCCGTTTTGGATAGGTTAAAGACTTTATCCTTGTGGGAGATGGTTTGAAAATAGTGTGTTTCCTGTGGTAGTTTACGAAAGTTAAAAATAATTTCAGCAGGCTCGGGTTCGATAAATACCTGGTTGGATTTATAAACCACATTCTGGCTGTCCCTGAAATAGAGCCCGATCCCCTCCTCCATCATCAACGTTATACATTTTGTCATCTGGACCTCGATAAAAGGACGGACAAACTTTTTCACATAATCAGGTTCAAGGCTTTTTACAAAGTCGCGCGGCGATATCTTTTTATTGGTAAATCGTTTTGTAATATTGAGGTCGCTGTATGCCTCTACCTCTTTAATAATATCAACCTGAACATCTGTAAGGGCTGACCGGAAATAGTCAAGATTTGCTTTATAAAGCCTGTCGTGGATTACCAGGTAGTCTTTACCCCTGTCCTCGATAAGAAAAGGATAAATCACTAAACCCAGCTTGGGATGCTCCTGAATTAACACGGCAAACAGACGATGCATGAAATGATGATTAATTTTGAGACCGACAAAAATATGGATGAATTGGGAATAATACGGAAAAATATGGATTAATTTTCAGGGCTACAACCCGCTTTCCAATGCCAGCCCACCACCTGCTGTTTCGCGGTACAGGCTGGGCAGGTCTTTCCCGGTCTGATTCATAGTAAAAACCACCTTATCAAAAGATACCCTGTGCTTGCCATCAGACATCACAGCATAAATATTTGCATCTAATGCCCTGGACGCGGCAAATGCATTTCGTTCGATACAGGGTATCTGAACCAGTCCGGCAATGGGGTCACAGGTAAGACCGAGGTGATGCTCCAGTCCCATTTCGGCTGCATATTCAATTTGCGCAGGTGTAGCACCGAAAAGTTGTGACGCAGCCGCCGCAGCCATGGCACAGGCCGTTCCGATCTCACCCTGGCATCCAACTTCAGCCCCTGATATGGAGGCATTTTGTTTAACAATATTTCCTATCAATCCGGCTGTTGCCAGTGCCCTGATGATTTTCTGATCCGGAAATTTATAGGCTCTGTGAAGCATGAACAACACCGCCGGCAAAACACCTGATGATCCGCATGTTGGTGCCGTTACTACTTTTCCACCACCGGCATTTTCCTCAGCAACCGCTAACGCATAGGCAAATACCTGGCTTCTTCGTTTGAGTGACCCCTTAAAACCATTGGCCTTCATCATGTATGCGGAAGCTTTTCTCGGAAGTTTGATTGATCCGGGTAAAACGCCTTCATTTTCAAGACCGCGACGGATAGCTTGTTTCATCACTTCCCAAACCTCTGCAAGATGGATCCAGACCGAATCATCTTCAAAATCCCCCACATGTTCCCAAAACTGCTTACCATTCTCATCGCACCAGGCAAGTATCTGTTTCATGGTTGAATAGGGATAGATGTTCTTTTCGTTCAGGTTGGTCATATCACCATCGGTAATTTCCCCTCCTCCAACACTGTAAACTGTCCAATCACCCAACAGCACAGCATGATCATCAAAAGCTTCAAATTTCATCGCATTCGGATGGAAACCGTGCACAATACCCGCTTCCCAAATTATTTCAACAGCCACAGGACTCATCTCCTCCATGATAGCCAGATCGGTCAGGTGGCCCTTTCCGGTGGCAGCAAGGCTTCCATATAAAGTTACACGAAATAGCTTAGCTTTAGGGTATCGTTCTTTAAATGCTGATGCGGCCTTTCGTGGGGCCATGGTATGGCTGCTTGACGGACCATATCCGATCTTGAAAATTTTTACGATGGAATCCATACATCAGTCTCCAAAATGGATCCCAATACCCCGGGCTGTTTTCATGAGTGCAGTATCAGGTTCTACCAGGTTGGGTTTCTGCAACGCTTCCTCCAGTGAAACAGATGTGATTTCGGGATGTTGATAGGACACCATTCGTCCAAATTCACCTGCCAGTACCATTTCGAAAGCTTTTACGCCAAATTGCGTAGCCAACACACGGTCGTATGCGATGGGAATACCTCCCCTTTGCAAATGGCCAAGAACCGTTGTACGGATACTGTGCTGGCACCCTGCTTCTTTCAACTCGTGCATCAAAACGTTGGCCACCCCGCCCAGACGCCGGTTTTCGTAACCAATTTCCTGTTCGCTCAAGATGGAATAATCTTTACCAACAGCGCGTGCACCTTCCGAGATAACGATGTTGACAAATCCCTGGTCACGCTCAAAGCGTTCGTTTACACTTTCCAAAACTTTATTGATGTCGTACGGAAATTCAGGAAGCAAACATATCTCAGCGCCTCCTGCCACGGCTGCATTTAATGCAATCCATCCGGCATATCTGCCCATGACTTCAAGAATGAGTACCCTGTTGTGGCTTGCAGCAGTGGTAACCAGCTTATCAACCGCCTCAGTTGCAATCTGCACCGCAGTTTGATAACCAAATGTAGAATCGGTGGCAGTCAGGTCATTGTCGATGGTTTTAGGCACCCCTATTATATTACATCCTTTTTCAAAAAGTTTCTTAGAGATTTGCTGAGAGCCATCGCCGCCAATATTTATCACTGCATCAATGCCAAGGTATTGCATTTTACGCAACATCTCATCCGACCGGTCAACAGTTGTCCATGTACCATCATTATTTTTTACAGGCCAGGCAAACGGGCCTCCCTTATTGGTTGTTTTCAGAATGGTGCCCCCACGATAGTGAATTCCCGAAACCATATGCTCATCAAGGATAACGATCTCGGTGGGTTCCCGTAAAATACCATTAAAAGCCTCGATGCTACCAACGATTTCCCATTCCTTTTGAACTGCAGCACGCTTTACAACAGCCCTGATTACTGCATTTAAACCCGGGCAATCACCGCCCCCGGTAACTATTAAACATCTTTTCATGATCAATATAAAATTGGATTAGGCTGACAAAAATAGGGAATTTGAGAAACTGGAGATTATTTTTGCTAATACCAGATTTATTATCTTTGCTTTTATCTCAAAGAATAACCATCATGAAACTAAATTTTGAACGACTGCTTTTCTTATTATTCCTCCTGTTTTTTCTATCAACTATTGAGATTTCCTATGCCCAGAAATCAATTGGTATCAAAGGTGGCGTTAATTTATGTAATAGGCTAAATATTTTGTCGGGGTTGCCGGATTAATATTAATTTTGAACAATCACAATATAACTTCAAATCTTGTAATAC
>JABMQA010000871.1 GCA_013203545.1 Bacteroidota bacterium | reverse complement strand
TCATCCGATATATCAAGGGATGGCATCCCTCATACGGTAATAAGTCATCCTATGAATCTGTCTCAGGAGCGTACCAAATCCCTCACGGACATTCATAGGATGACTAACAGCTCCACATGAAGGAGTCATCCTATGAATCTGACTTAAGAGCGTACCAAACCCCTCAGGAAGATTCATAGGATGACTAAGTGTGCCATGTGAGGGAGCACCCTATTCCTCCAATTTCCGATTTTTAAAATCAAAGACCTTTTTCGCTCCATAGCCTGCACCCAGCGCTATCAAAATGGCGATTCCGCTGCCAATTGCCGCACCGCCGCCAACGGGTGTGTTTCCACCTTCTACTGGTGTTTGGTTTCCGTTTGGTGGAGGCGGGGTTTGCGCCGGGAGGCTAATCGTTATTAGTGTAATAGTTATTAGTGCTGCGATTGATTTGATAAGTGTTTTCATGTTTATCGTTGTTTTATTTATTACCTGGAACGTTGAGACGCACGGCCGTGCGTCTTTACTTTCCGTCTTTACTTATTTGTTGTTTATTTCTCGCTGATTTACGCAGATTTATTTCCCGTAGACTTGCAGTGATCAGAAAACGCAGATCAGCGCAAGTCTGCGGGAGCTTTTTTTATCGAATAAATATTTTTTCCGTCTTCACATCCTTACCGTTTCGCACCATCACCACGTAAACGCCCGTTTGGAGATTTGCGGGAATGGTAATCAACTCAGAACCGGAAATTTTCGCTTCCAGAACAGTTCTTCCCATTATATCCATTACCAGAACTTTGCCTGCGTCTGCACCTTTGATATGGATTTCCTGACCTGATGAATAAATTAAAATATTGCTTTCTGCAATCTGGTTTTCTTCAATTCCAACGGCATTCAAATGCAGTTTAAATCGCTTTTCATTGTCGCTTATATCCCAGGCAAATTCGTAGCTCCCTTTGGTAAGGTCGTGGAAAGTATTGGTTTTGGTGTCTTCGAGCAGCGCTTCGGAAATGTGGTTTATCTCACTGATTTTAATGTCATAGATGCCGGCAGTTCCATTTTTAAATCCAAGCTGTATGAGCTCACATTGGGGACGTTGATCGATGGAAAAGACATCCGTTGCCGAGAAGGTATATAACTGAGGTGATTTCTCATTACCCGAGAAAAACTTGTAGGCATCGTACTGTCCATCGAAGGTTTCGCTTGCCTGGCTGTTGAAGCAAATATGTAGTTTATCAGAAAGCCCGTTTCCATGGCTTGATAACCGGAGGTAGTTTTCCTTTTCGGTAGTTACTTTGTAATAGGCAGCACCGTTGTGAACACGATAATCGTTGTTAAGGTTGAAAGTTCCATTGGCTGTTGCCATCACCATAAAACCCTGCATCGAAGGTATGTACCTGCAATCTCCCACTCCATCAACATACGAAACATAATTTCCGGTGATGCTGTTATAGCAATAAACAGCATTGTTCAAACCTGTTTGCCCGGCAATTACCAAATCCCAATCAAGCACTGAAGGGTAAGGATTGCCCAACAGGTTAGCGCCATCATAGGCTGAATCTGGCACGATTGTATAGCTAAATCCCTCACTTTGATCTCCCGTAAGTGGTGTTCCGGTAAAGGTATAAGTAGTTGCCTTGCCCGGTGTTCCCCAGAGGGCGTATCCTTGTGTGGGGTTGAGCACTGTGGTTGGCTCTTCAATATCAGTCCATGTTGCGGTGCTTTCATCCCAGCTTTGCAGGTAATCGCCGAGGAAAGTATTGGCGGTGGTAACATTGTTGGGAACGGAGATCAGGTGCCAGGCACTTTCGGAGAGATAGCGCTGGATATCAACCGTACCGTTGTTGGTGATGGTGCCGGTAGTGATCAGGGATCCTGTGCCTGAGCTTCCCGACTGTATGGTAAGGGAGCCACCGCTTTCGATGCTAAGGTCGTGACAGTCTGCCGTTCCGGTTTGGCTGATTATGGGAGCCACCGCTTTTCCGGAAACATCCGGGATGGTAAGATTATCAGTTAATATGGGTAGTGCTGCCGGGGTCCAGTTTGCAGGAGTGCCCCAGTCGGTATCGGTGTTACCTGTCCATGTCAGTGAATAATCAGCGGGTTCACAGGCTCCGATGGTGGGATAGTATTCCCGGCGTGATTCTCCACGCTGATCTGCTGTTATAGAAGCATCCCAAACTCCGGCTGAAATGGCAACACTTCCACTTTCTATGGCTAGTGTAAGAGTGGGGCCGCCGTTATCGGCGAGTGTTTGGGTGGTATGGCCGGTTCCAAAAAGGTTTGCCTGTTGACCTGTTATATTTGTTGCCGCAGTAAATGTTTTTCCAGAGCCAGTTGATGCTCCTGTCTGGTCTTCAATAATATTATAACCATTGTCGGTTAGTGTACCTGATCTGTAGTAATAATCATTAGATGTAGTAGTTCCACTTCCTTTATAATTGTTTGCTATTATGTTGTTCTTTGCACTTATCGTCCCACTATATAAGTACAATCCTCCTCCTGTATAGGAAGCTCCACAATGGTTTTCTGCTATTGTAACATTCTCTATAGTCATAGCCCCTGCAGTAGAAATTGCTCCGGCATCCATATATGAGGTATTGTTATAAAATGTTGAGTTCTTAATTGTGCAGTTTTGAATCAGGTTAACAATAGCAATAGCACCACCCGCGTCTGAACTTGTATTATTATCTATTGTTGTATTTGAGATAAATAGAGTGCCCCTGGTAAAGCGAATAGCTCCACCTTTTGATGTTGCATTATTTTCTTTCAAAGTTGAATTTGATAGATTACATGTGGCCGCATCACCCCAGACACAAAGGGCTCCCCCATAATATGCATTAGAATTGCATATGTTTATTTCCGATAAATTAAGTGTGCCATTTACAAAATATATTGCTCCACCTGCACCGTCTGGGTATGAAGTTCCTCCTGATGAAATATCCCCACCTTTTATGGTCATATTAGAGATGTTAATTGTTTGTCCTGAGGCATCGCAATTAAATACACGCGAGACAGTAGTTCCCGGAACGGAAACTCTGGCAATGGTAGATTCCATTCCAGCTCCATCAAGAGTAATGCTCTGGCTAACATATATTTGTGAACTGATAAGAATTGCTGTACCGGTAAGTTTTACTGTTGAACCGGAAGAAACATGATTTTCTGCACCCTGGATTTCGGAGTAGTAATTATTACTTGTCGATGTCCAGTTGTCGACTATATTAGTCCGTGCAACAACCCCATTATACTGATAAGCCCCGCGGGTGATATCCGATGTGACTAAGGCAGGGGTGTTCCCATCATAAACGTCTCCCTCAATCCGGTGATAGCCCCGCTGGTCAGTGAGGATTTTGTCGGATGCAGGATCGGAAGGTGTAAACGTACTGCCATTGCTTATTTTGGTGTAATTGCTACCATTATAAAAATAATATCCATCAGTGGAATTGTAATAAGCATAAGTTCCGCTTCCTGCTTTGGAACTGGTATTTGCGGCTGAAGCGACTGCCGGGGTATTGGTAAAGCCGCCGTTGTAGCCAAGTGCGGATAAATCGCTTGCCGTATAGGATGTTGTATTATTGTTGCTGCCGCCGACAGTGCCGTAAGCGTTATTATACCAGGTGTAATAAGCGTTCAATGTGCCTAGATAATTTGTTATGTCTCCGCCACTAGAAGCTGTATTGTTAGTAACAATGGTATTTAATAAATACATGGTAGAAGAATAATTTAAAATCCCACCACCACCATATGGGCCTAAAGTTGTATTGCCGGTAACAGTGGAATTTACAATATCAATATTACTTGCATTTACAACCCCCCCTCCCCCATACTGGGTAGTGCCAGTGGCAATATTATTGGTAACCGTAGAATTTACAATATCTGTATTACTGCCACCATTCCATATTCCGCCACCGTCGTGGGCACTATTTTCTGAAACTGTTGAATTTGTTAAGTTAAGTATTCCCTCTGCATAAATCCCACCACCCCTCAATGTCGAATTATTATTTATAATGGAAGAGTTATCTATGTTTGCAGTACTACTCGAAGAGATACTAACTCCTCCACCATATTGACTATAATTATTTGACACAGTACATGAATTAATATCAACGGTACCATCGGTATTAATGTAAATACCACCTCCGAGTTCGTTGGTTTTACCATGTCGAATGGTCATGTTTTCAAGTGTACCATTAGTCCCAGTAATATTGAATACTCTATAAGTAGCAGTTCCGGCAGTTGCTGCTGCCTGAACAGTTATTGATAGTCCACTACCAGAGGAATTTGAGC
>JABMQA010000870.1 GCA_013203545.1 Bacteroidota bacterium | reverse complement strand
GGGTTAGTTATGACCCTGTTAACCTGGGCTTTAGCCCAAAATATTAAATTGTACATACCTTTTTATACGGAACTCATTTATTATTAATACATTCGTGATCAACACCCAATTCAATTGCAAGTTTACAAATATCTTCAATAATTACCTCCCTCACCGGAATACCTTCAACCTTTCGTATCTCAGTAAGTTCTCTTTCCGGATCACCGGGAACAATCACTTTTTCTTCTCCCTCAACAGTTTTAGAGTTTCTAAACGTGGCTATCCATTTATCCATCATCTCTTTAAAATTGTCGGCAGGTCCGAAGGCATCAATGCGCATTGCACCAAAAAAATGTCCCGTACCTACGCCGGGCATATCATCTCTTACACTCTGATAGCTGGCAATTGGGGGAACCCAAAGGCCAAAGTTGGCTCCTGAAAGTACTCCTGAGAGGATATCAACAATTCCTCCTAAACAATAACCTTTATGACTGCTGTGCACCCTGTCCGAACCTAATGGCAACAGGCAACCTCCATCTAATACTTCATTAGGATCATTGGTTGGGCTACCATCCTTAGTCTGGATAAAACCATAAGGTATTTTCTGACCGGCACGCATGGCAATTACGACTTTTCCCCTGGGAACAGTCGAAGTAGAAAAATCGGCAACATAAGGAGGCTGTAGTTTGGTCGGAGCAGCCATTGCTATTGGATTTGTTCCTAATAATCGTTCAAGCGAAAATGTTGGAGCAACTGATGGATTTGCATTAGTAAAAGTAAGTCCTATCATATCATGCTCAAGTGCCATCATCGCATGATAACCTGCAATTCCAAAGTGGTTGGAATTATTTACGGCTACCCAACCGGTTCCGGCTGTTTTTGCTTTATTTATAGCTATTTCCATGGCTTCTTTTCCAACTACAAGGCCACAACCTTTATCGCCATTAATGGTGGCCGTAGAAGGAGTTTCGTAAAGAATTTCTAGTCTAGGATTTGGATTAAGCCTACCCTCACGATAAAGTCTTACATAGTCGAGTATGCGGATAAGCCCATGGGAAGGGATACCTCTTAGTTCGGCAGTTACAAGATGGTCTGCACAAATTTCTGCATTTACTTCTGTTGCATTAATGCTTAGAAAAATAGCTTTTACAAAAGCTTTCAGTTTTTCGTGATTAAATTTTTTCATAAGTATTACATTTTTTTATTTATAAAAATTGATTTGTATTTCATTTAAGCAAACTGGTCAAGAGTGAAAGATTTCATGGAGTTTTTAATTTTATTATTTATTTCAAACCAAAAATCTTTTGCTGAGCAATTTTTAATTAGATTACAATCGTTTGATGGATTTGAACAATCTACTAAACATAATTCAGGTTCAAAAGCTCTGTAAATATCATAAACCGATATTTCACCCGGGCTTCTGGATAATACATATCCGCTACTTTTACCTGAATAATTTGCGATTAAACCGGCATTTCTTAAACCTGTAATTATTGAATCAAGATACTTCAATGGAATTTCCTGGGCCGCTGAAATTTCTTTTTGGAGAATGCCCGAAGAAGATTCATTTTCATAAATTTCTATCATAGCTCTTAATCCGTATCTTACTTTTTTGTTCAATTTCATAACTCTACCTATTCTATCTAATTAATAGAATGCAAATGTAAATTAATTTTTAATAAATAGACATTTTTTTGAAAATAAATTTCATACTAATAAAAGTACGAAAATTAGAAATAAGTAATTTAAATTAGAATGATTGGGAATTGGCCGTTTGCATTTGGATGAAATTCAGTGCACTTCCGGCTTTAAACCATAAAATCTGAATCTCATTATAGCTATGGTTTATGGGAATGGTTTCTTTCGAACCATCACTGTGAGTGATAACAAGCTCCATTTGTTTTCCGGGAACAATATCATTAATATTATTGATAGAAAAGGAATCATCTTCACAAATTTTATCATAATCACCCGGCTTATCAAAAGTTATGGCAAGGACTCCCTGCTTTTTTAGGTTTGTTTCGTGGATGCGGGCAAAGGATTTTACCAGTACCACCAATACATTCAGATGACGAGGTTCCATTGCGGCATGTTCCCGTGATGATCCTTCTCCATAATTCTCCTCACCAATAACAATTGAGTATTGATGATTCTTTTTATATTGTCGGGCAACAGCTGGTAGGGTGTCATAGCTTTTTGTAAGCTGATTCTTAACAAGGTCGCTTTTGTTGTTGAAAGCATTAACAGCGCCGATTAGAAGATTATTAGAAATGTTGTCGAGATGTCCTCTGAAACGTAGCCAGGGCCCGGCCATTGAAATATGATCGGTAGTGCATTTTCCTTTGACTTTGATAAGAAGTCTCATTTTGTTGTACATTTCTGGAGCCGGAGCATTAAAAGGATTTAACAACTGTAGCCTTTCCGACACTGAATCAACCTTGATCTCAATATCATCTCCATTGACTGTAGGAGCAATAAAACCCGGCTCTTTTACTTCAAAACCTTTTGGAGGCAGTTCAATACCCTGAGGTTCATCAAGTCTTACCTTTTCGCCATTTTTATTAATAAGAGTATCAGTTAAGGGATTGAACAAAAGGCTTCCGGCTATAGCAAACGCAGTGACAATTTCAGGAGATGCAACAAAACTGTGAGTATTGGGATTTCCATCGTTACGCTTGGCAAAGTTCCTGTTGAAGGAAGTGATTATTGAATTTGGCCGTTCAGGATCGTTGGTTTGTCTTTTCC
>JABMQA010000869.1 GCA_013203545.1 Bacteroidota bacterium | reverse complement strand
TTGAATATATTGAACGGATTTTTTGTAGGGGATTATGAGGTGAGGTTTTTTGACAAAATATTGATCAATCCTTTTGGTGTTAAAAATTGTATTTCTTTTTGAAAAGATTCTTTTTGAATTGTTCTGAAAAAGCAGTAATAACATCAACATGTTTTTTATTGGGATCAACTTGTGGCTTAATCGATTTTGTCAGCCAAACTGATGTAGGTTTTAGAATATTAGAAAAGGCACAAAGAAAGAATTTTAGATAATGACTTTTGGATGGTATTGTCTTATGAATTGCTGATTTTAGCTTTAGTAAGTTTTCTATTTGTTCCTCCCTGAACCAATGTTTTATCCTTTCATTGATATTTTCAATTTCTGTACGGGCTATAGCAAGTAAATCAAAATTAGATAGTATTTCTAAAAAATATTTGTTCAATTTCTCATTTGAGTATTTCTGGCTTTTGGCCTCTGCAATCAATGTTGCCACAGGATTTATATCGCAACCCCAAAAGTCTTTACCGTTACGGGTAGCCTCATAAGCTACAGTTCCACAGCCACAGAAAGTGTCTGCAATTACATTAATCTTTGCGCCTTTCAGTGTCGCATATTCTAACGCTTTAGTGGTAATAAATGCAGGAAACTTTGCCGGGTAAGCATGTATTCTATGCATCTTGTTTTCTCTTTCATCCCCCGTTTTCCAAAAAGAATCAATTGGAATAGAATCAAAGTCAACCGTATGAAAGTCATTTGATATTTGCATATTTATCTCATTTTATGCTCGACCCTTACATCTACCTTAAAATGTTTGGCTATTTGAACCAATGATAATCAAAAACTACTAATTGCAAATTTACTAAAAACCCTCAACGACTGAAGAATATTTTTAACTTGCATCTTTGACATTTTATTCAGATTTTTGTGACATAATGGAATATATTCTCACAATTAATCAAACCTTAAGAAAGCAGGCAAATTATGACATTTCAAAAAATTATCAGATCGCTTTGTATGGTTACTTTTCTAATGATGCTCGTTTCTGTTGCAATTGGACAGGTGACTGTTTACAACAACTTTGGTCCCGGACACAATGGATGGGATTACACCTATACTACAGGATGGACAATAGCTGGTAACAATGTTTCCGCCCAGTATGGCGTAGAACAGGCCATGGGATTCCAATCCACTTCAGATGGCGAAGTTACCGATATTTGGGTGGCAATCTCGCTTGTTCCCCTGAGTACACTACCTGACACGGTTATTATCAGGCTTGCTCAGAATCCTTCGGGACTTCCACCGGATACTTCGGATATTATGGAAGAATGGACGCTTACAACTTTTGGATCATGGTCGCAATGGAATACCCCACATCATCTGCAGGGAAACGGCACATCCCAGCTTCAGGAGGGACAATCGTATTGGTTATGGGCAATTGGAAAAGAAACTACCTGGTGCATGTGGTGTTTAAATGAAGATCCTGGTTTAACAGCTCCGCATACCATACGCCGTGAAAATGAAAATTGGTTACCCATCGGTAATGAAACTGCAAGCGCATTCCGGGTTGATGTTACACCGGGCACTGGTATATCAACACCTGTCGCCGGAATTACACAGGCTCATTCCCTTTCCCAGAATTTTCCAAACCCATTTAATTCAACTACTAAAATTTCATATTCCATTGCAAAGCCAGATTTTGTGAACCTGAAAATATATGATCTTTACGGAAAAGAAATTCAAACTTTGGTCGGTGAATTTCAGGATACCGGGAATTATACCATCGATTTTGACGCGGGTCATCTTCCAACCGGAATCTACCTCTATAAATTGCAGGCAGGAGACCAGTTAATAGATATCAAAAAAATGTCGTACTTGAAGTAGCACATTGGGTAGCGTTCATTCCCTTGCTTTTTTAGAGGAGAAGGTTGAGAAAGCCTTGAAGCCAAAACTTAAGTTAATTCATTTAGAGGTTCAGTTTATTGCCCCATCAATTTTTTAACAGGTTCTTAGCCTGCATTATTCTTTAAATTTCCCGCAATCCCGAAAACTTTCGGGAGCAAAGGCGCTAAGAAAAAACAATTACTCCATCAAGCAAAAAAGCGAACTTTTTCATAAGTCACGCCCCACCATTCCATCCCTCCTCCATTCCATCCATCCATCCACTATTCCTTTTTCCACCATTCCTATATTCCTTTTTTCCATCACTACCTTTCCATCTCCGTTGCCCACCCGTAGGTCCGGCCATCACAGAAAAGCCCCCCAAACGGACGCTACCGGGTTACCTTTCGTTTCCGCTGATAGCTATCGGGGCTCCATCACTCCATCACTCCATTACTC
>JABMQA010000868.1 GCA_013203545.1 Bacteroidota bacterium | reverse complement strand
GGTCATGGGTTGTATGCCTGCCTTCGGACAGCTCACTAAAATAATGGGGGTGGTTACGGATTCTAAAACCGGTGAACCCATGCCTTTTGTCAATGTGGTTTTCAAAGGAACAAACATCGGCATAACCACGGGTTTTGATGGTGATTATTCAATCGAAACAAAACGTGCTGGCGATAGCCTGATTGCCTCATTTGTGGGTTATCAGAAGCAAATAAAGCATGTTGAGAAAGGAAAGTTTCAATACATCAACTTCGCTATGGTTTCCATGAACATTGAGCTTGAAACTGTGGTAATTACAGCTGGTGAAAACCCGGCAGAAGTTCTATTACGGAAAATCGTTGGGAACAAACCAAAAAACGATCCTGATAAATATGATGCGTATGAATACGAAGCCTATAATAAAATAGAAATTGATGCCAACAACATCACTGAGAAATTTAAGGAACGTAGGATATTCAGGCATTTTCAATTTATTTTCGACAATGTTGACACGTCAACTGTAAATGGGAAAACCTACCTGCCCATTTTTTTATCGGAATCCATTTCGGGGGTTTATGCCAAACGCAACCCGCGGGCATCCATTGAGATTATCAAGGCGACCAAGGTTTCAGGTATCGAGAATGAAAGCGTGATGCAGTTTCTCGGCGACAAATTTCAGCATACCAATATTTATGATAACTATATCGAACTTTTCCAAAAAAACTTCGTGAGCCCCATTGCCAATTTTGGTGTAAATTTCTACAAATATTACCTCATCGACAGTGCATTTTTCAACAATAAGTGGTGTTATAAAGTTATGTTTAAACCACGTCACCGGCAGACACTTACTTTTACCGGGCATTACTGGGTTCATGACACCACCTTTGCAATCAAACAGGTTGAGATGCGAATTGTTGATGACGCAAACATCAATTTTATTAACGACCTGGTATTGGCCAAGGAATTTGATCTGATTGATAATAAATACTGGCTGCTAACCAAAGATTATATCATCGGGGATTTGAACCTGATTGAGGATGATAAAACAGTCCTTGGTTTTTTTGGACGAAAAACCACAACCTATCGCAATTATATTATCAATCAACCCAGGGATGAAAAGTTTTATGCCTCCCCTGTGAGTGTGGTTGTTTCGGAGGGTGCCACAAAAAAGGATGACGAATTTTGGATAGAAAACCGGCATGAAGAGCTGACAAGGGACGAGAAGACCATCTACTTTATGATCGATACCCTGAAAACCATTCCGCGGTTTAATACCTACATCGATATCATCCAGATGGTGACAACCGGGTATTATGAAACCGGAAACTTTGAATTGGGGCCTTATGCATCAGTGCTGAGCTTTAATGCGGTGGAAGGTGCCAGGTTCAGGTTTGGAGGAAGGACCAGCAATAAATTCAGCAAGCGTGTCATGCTTTTTGGGCATGTGGCTTATGGTACACTCGACTCTAAATGGAAATATGGCGGTGGTTTTTTGTATATGTTGAATAAAAATCCCCGGCGTACTTTTGGAGGGTCGTTCAAGTACGACCTTGAGCAACTCGGAGCAAGTCAGAATGCCTTCAGGGAGGATTTTTTCCTGGCCTTTTTATTCAGGCGAAATCCTGCCGATAAGTTGTCGATGGTGGAGGAGGGCAAGGTTCATTATGAACATGAGTGGTTCAACGGATTTTCAAATACTGTGAATATCATTCACCGGAATCTATATCCCATTGGTAAAACAGAATTCGGGCATTATGAATGGGAAGACGGACAAAAAATGGTAGTTGAAGAAACCGCTATTACCTCCACCGAAATCCGGCTTGATACCAGACTGGCCTATAAAGAGCGGTTTTTAGCAGGCGAATTCGAACGGATTAGCCTTGGGGCCAAATACCCTATTCTTGAAATCCGCTATGGCTATGGAATACCCGAACGGTTAAATGGCGACTATGAATATCATAAATTGCAGTTGGGAATTAGTCACTGGTTTAATTTTCTCAACCTTGGATGGTCAAAATATATCATTGAGGCTGGTAGGATTTGGGGAACTGTTCCTTACCCGCTCTTAAAATTGCATGAAGGCAACGAAACCTATTTTTTTGACGAGTCCGCCTTTAATATGATGAATTACTATGAGTTTGTAAGCGACAAGTATATCAGTGCCTATTATACCCACCATTTCGATGGGTTTTTCTTTAACCGGCTGCCATTGTTCAGGAAGTTGAAATGGCGTGAGGTGGCCTTTGCAAGGGGCCTGGTTGGGGGAATGGATAAAGCCAACAAGGATTTTTCTGTTTTTCCTGATGGATTATATACCCTTGATAAGCCCTATTTTGAGGCTGGTGCCGGGATAGAAAATATTTTAAAGATTTTTAGGGTGGATGCCATCTGGCGCTTATCATACCTGGATCATCCCGACATTTCGAAATTTGGGATCAGGTTTAGCATGCAATTCAGTTTTTAGTGTATTTTTGGTTGATTTTGTGAATTTGATTAAACAAAGATGATTTTAAATACGGAACATATTTTCAAGAAATACAAGCAACGGATGGTTGTGAATGATGTTTCAGTAAAGGTGGAACAGGGTGAGATTGTTGGACTTTTAGGTCCGAATGGTGCAGGAAAAACCACCACATTTTACATGATTGTTGGGTTGATAAAGCCTTTTGCCGGCAAGGTAATGCTGGATGGCAGGGAGATCACCCGGGAGCCGATGTATAAGCGTGCGCAGTTAGGCATCAGTTACCTGGCACAGGAGGCATCGGTATTTCGAAAACTCAGTGTTGAAGATAATATCCGTGCCGTCCTTGAGTTTACGAAGCTTTCAAAAAAGGATCAAAAAGACAGGCTTGAACTGTTGCTTGACGAATTTGGTTTAAACAATGTTCGCAAAAGTCATGGTATTACACTTTCAGGTGGCGAGCGCCGCAGGACTGAGATTGCCCGTGCCCTGGCTGTGGACCCGAGTTTTATCCTGCTTGATGAGCCTTTTGCAGGCGTAGATCCTATTGCTGTTGAGGATATCCAGTCGATTGTTTCCAAACTGAAAGAAAAAAATATCGGAATTCTCATCACCGACCACAATGTACACGAAACGCTTACCATCACCGACCGTGCTTATTTGTTGTTTGAAGGTTCCATATTAATGTCAGGGTCGGCCGAAGAACTTGCACAGGACGAACATGTTCGCAAAGTATACCTGGGGCAGAATTTTGAATTGAGAAGGTAGAAATGAGAAATGTTGAATTTTAAATGTTGAATTAGGCTCTTAAAAAGTCATTAATGATAACATGTTAACGATGTTTATGTCAACAGATTTCAATTTCTTTCATCGAATTACACTAATTAAACGAATGGGAGGATTGATGAATTAGAT
>JABMQA010000867.1 GCA_013203545.1 Bacteroidota bacterium | reverse complement strand
GAAATAGGCATCGGAGCCCTCGTGTAGCCCGGGGCTTTCCCGGTTAATCCAGGCATATTTGTGTATTTGCCCGAGGTTTCCAAGGGCGAGAAAGTTATATCCATGTGGTTTGGCAAGGCAGTAATCGAGGTGGGCAGCCGGAAACCAACGGTGCGAAATAACAGGCGCATCGGCCCGCATATTGCCACTGTAGAAATCCTGATCGATAATGGCGGAGGCTTTGCCGGAAAATTGTTTCCATCCATACATATCAAGCGTAATATCATTTTTCCCCAATTCAGAGGGGTTTTTGCTGCCATAACTAAAAAATATTCCCTTTTTTATTTCAAACAAGCCCAATCCCAGCGAAAGCAACAAAACAAATAATGAGACTGCGATTATTTTAGGGAATAGGACAAATAATCCTGATTTTTGTTTTCTGTCGGAAAGATAAGCCGCCGCAACAACAATAAGGCTTAAATAGGCTGGGCCGGTCCAGTGTGGCAGGGTACGCCGGAAGAGGGCGAAGAACAGGAATAGGAAAATAAGTGGCAGGCTGGTCAGTAAAAGGATTCAGAGTTTGTGTGAATTGATGACAATTTTATTTCTTATCAGGGCAAAAAGTGAAATAATGATGATGAGGAAATTTACAGGATTGTTATACAGTATCTGCCCCAACAGTTCCGTAAAGAAATAATCCGGTCTGAGCCCGGAGCCAAAAAAACTTACCCGTTCGCTTTGGAAAGTAAAGCTGATGAATTTATTTTCGATATTCCAGAATAGTACCGGTGAGAATATGATCAACGATAGCAGTACCGACAGGTAAAGTTCGTTTGTTTTTAACCATTTCCTGTTATAAAAAAGTATGTACAAACCGGCCCCAAACCATAAAAATACCGATGTGTATTTCGACAGCATGGCGAATCCCAGGGGGATGCCCACAAAAAAGAGTGCATACCGCTGCGTTTTTGAGGGTTTTTCAGTGGGCAAAATGCGGATGAAAATGTATAAACTGATCAGCCAGAAAAAGAGCTGTGGTGTATCCGGCAGAATAAAAATGCCGGTAATCACAAAACAATACACCGATGAACTGTACAACAGCGCTGCAAATAAACCAGTGAGCCTGTCCTTCACACTTTTCCCGATCAGGAAAATGAGCCAGGTGTTGAAACCCCCTAAAATTACAGATCCAAGCCGGATGAACAATTCGCTGCTGAAATGCAGGTTCCAACTGAACACTTGTATGGTGAACCCAACCATGGGCGGATGATCGAAATGACTTAAATCGGGATACAGGGCGTAAGTCCAGTAATACACCTCATCATTCCCCAGTTCAAGTGTCCATGCGAAAAACCCCCTGATAATTGTTGATATGAATATGATCATTACCAGAAGGAGGTTGATCTTCCGGTCTTGTGAGAAACTTGTTTTTGTGAAGTCGGTAACAGGTATCATAATTTAACGGCCATAGTGATAATAGCGCTTGCTGATCCGCTTTTTTCTTTTCCTGTTTCTATAAACTTTTACAACAATCCACAGTATCAGAATTGAAATAACCAGTGCTACGCCCCGCAATATCCAGGTTTTTACATTGTCAATCCCCGGAGATGCCTGATGGTTGATTCCGTCACCCTGGTGCCTGATCACCGGATTGAGATAAAATTTTGTGGAATTGGGGAAGGTGATTTCGGTTCTGATGTATGAGTCGATGGGCATAATCCGGTAACATGCCAAAGAGGTATCGGAGATGGTTTTTTTTACAACGCCGTTCTGGCCAATAAATGTAAACGTTGCGGCAGGTTCGCTCACACGTACAAACAGGCTGTCGTTTCTAACGTGCACGGATTGTACGAAAGGAATGTTTTTATGGTCTTCGGCTTTTTGAACGAAATCCGAACCTTGTGGCATGGCAATATCGGCCCCATAAGCCCTGCCTGCTTTGAGTGCGTTTAACACATCATCGGCATCCACACTGTGTGTATTGATAAAGGTACAAACCCTTCCCACTTCATTTGGGTTAAAAACATCGTGGGCATCATCGTTGGCGAGTATAAAAGCAGGGTGCCCGCTCGAAAGTGCGGCATCCCAGTGTTCCAGCGAAAAACGGATCTGGTTGAGGACCTCGATCAAATCATAATTGGTAAGGTAATGCATATCCTCCAGGGTATAACCATTCCTGATTTTTGGATGGGCAATGGTCACCATCTTATTCTGATCGCTTAAAATATTAAGCATGTGTTGTTTGTGGCTTTTGTTCTGATAAAACGGGTAGTCGATCCAGCAAATCCTTTCCGCTCCCAGGCAAACCTGGTGGACTTTTTGAATTCCATAACCGTGCTCGTAGGTTGGGATATAGGTTATGGATTCGTCTCCATAGGCATTGATCTTCATATAATCGGAGGTTACAATTATATCGTAACCCAACTGGCTGTATATGGTATGAATGGCCTGATTGGTATTGTGCCTTCCATTGGTTATTCCCCACCATGCGCGCGACTGAACCTGGAAATTTCCCTTTTTCCATGCAGTGCTGTCGATATTTCCGTAGGGGTTGTAAATCTTATCACCATAAAAAGGTTTGTATTCCGGGAAGGTGTATATAGGCGCCAATGCGTATATAATAAAGAACATGATCAACAAAAGCAAAATCAACCAAAAAAACATTTTAATTAAAAACCTCAGTATTTTCATTTGTTTCGGGTATCGGAAAGTTTGATAAATTATTCGTTCACCATCACAGCAAAATTATAAATAAATCATTACTTTTGACAAATTAAATTCTATTGACGTGGAACAAATTAAACGACTTTACAGAAACCGCTACGACACCGTTATAGCTGGTGTGGCAGCAGGATTGGCCAAATACTTCAACCTTGATCCCCTGCTTGTCAGGGTGTTGTTTGTTGTTTTTGCGCTTTTCGGGGCCGGGGGTGTAATATTGTATATCATTCTATGGATTGCCATTCCTCTCGACCCTGATTATTCATTTAACAAATTCAATCATTCAAAAAACAGTGAAACTATGGAAAATGAAAACCAGGAAAAAAGATCAGGTGATTACAAACCTTACCCGGAGTGGGAAAAACGCAAGACTGACGGAAATCTAATTGCAGGAATCATTCTGATTACATTGGGAGCTTTGTTTATCATCGACAGGTTTATTCCGCGGATAGATTTTGGCGATTTATGGCCGGTATTGCTTATTGTGGCCGGAATTTTAATTATGAGAAACTCATTGTCGAAACCTAAAAGCAACTAATGATGAGATCTAAAGGTGTATTTTGGGGTGTACTGCTCGTGGCCATCGGTGCATTGTTTATTCTGCGAAATATCGGCTTCTTCTATTTTGGCTGGTGGACCCTTGCAAGGATGTGGCCGGTTATTCTTGTGATTCTTGGCATCTCATTGCTTCCGATCAAAGTTGTGATGCGGGTGATACTGTCATTTCTTGTTGTGGTCATCGCCGTGGTCTATCTTGCCACATCAAATTATTATCCCGATTACCGGTCACACGGATGGCATTGGAATTTTCCTGACTGGGGATACAGCGACCGGAGTGATGACTATGATTATAATGAGAG
>JABMQA010000866.1 GCA_013203545.1 Bacteroidota bacterium | reverse complement strand
GCCTTTAATTTATTCCCATTTGAAAATTTGTCCTTGTGAAAAAATACACTTTTCTTAAAGCCATCATTGTTGCGGGATAATTCATTGATAAGGAAATAATCGATAAAAGACGGGACATCGAGATATTTACGATATCCTGCAAACGGATCATTAAATTCCAGCGTGTAGAGTGCAGTTTCAAGGCTGTCGACAAATGCAGCGATATATGTTTTCTGAGGATCATTGATTTCATCAAACTTTGGGTACTTGTATACAAAGTGCACATCAAATTCAGGGTGGCCGATGGGCGAATAGTTTGACAGGAAACTGTTTTCCTCATTCCAGTAGTTCTGTTCAATAATATATCCCCCAGTAAGTTCATCACCCAGGGTATCGGACGGAAGTAAATTTGCAATGTCAACCCGGTTATTGTCCCGTTTTAATTTCTCACCAAAAACATAAATCCCTTTATAAGAACTGTCAACAAGCACTTCACACAAACTGGCCCGTACACTGTAATTTCCCATTTGTTCGAAAAGTTTAAAGGCCAGTGTATTGCGAATCAATGAGCGATCGTTGAAATTTGACAGCAGCACCCAATCGTTCTCAGGTGGCATTCCCAAAAGTGACACATTATTGTTTGCTCCTGTATCGGTGCGGGTTTCAATCCCATATGGTGTTTGAGGATAACCGGCTGAAGTGGCTCCGCGGATTTCGATGCCAATATTACCACTATAAATATTTGAAGTGTCGGTTAAATAAGTGATATTGCCTGATCCATTGTATTTTATGTCCATCAGGGCGTCAATTTTCTCATCTTCAACAATGGTTTGACCCAGGGTGTTGATCATTACAATTGGCAGTTCAGAGTTTTCAAAAACAACCGTTCCCAAATCAGTTACACATAGCTCAAAAGAACCTGTTCCGCCACCCCACCCCCATACCTGGATATAAAGATCCTGCTCCGGTTCAAGGTCATACAATGTAATAAATGAATAATAGCCGTTTCCATCATCATCATCGCAATCTACAAGCTCCAGGTTGAGGCAGGTTGTATCTGTCCAGATGGCAATACCTGTATCCGTTAAATCGCCATTATCGGTTATGAAGCTCAGATTTCCAGAAGGGGGCGCCTGCAGGCTAAACCAGATATCAAAGCCCTGGTAATTTGCGCACCCCGGATTATACCCGGAACCGGGCATGCGGGAATTGTTGACCACAATGCAGCCCGTATCGATGGCTATGGCAGCACAGGGATGTCCACCGGGAACCATCGTACTGTCGCAATCGAGGATAGACGAAAACACATTCCCTGTCTGTGGATTTGGCCCATCAGCAAAAACCGTGTTCCACCCCGGATCATACAACTCATAGGTGTTTTCGTTTTCAAATTCACCGGCGGTGTAAAAAAGTTGTAGATAATCGCCTTCATTTATTTCAATCTCGGCTGTGCTTAAAAAATTGAGTGCCATAAAAGTTCCAACCAGTCCCTCATTCACAAAAACTTCAATGTAGGCACCATTCCATCCATCGCCATAACTATCGTGCATACGCAGGTTGTAGGTGCAGGCCATCGCCTGTTTGAGCAAACCGTAAATAAAAATAACAACAATGAATAAATTTCTGCAGGTATATCTGTTGAAGTGCTCAAACATCATAGCTTTATACTTAGGTCGAATGGTTGAACGTCAAAAATAAATTTTGTTGCGGGGTTGATTTCGAATCCCTTTTCAAGGTACTCGGATACTTTTTAAAATGAATAATCATTGTTTTTACTCTTTAACCTGTAATTGAATTTATTTTATTGTTGTGTGCTGCCAATTATTTATAGTCTATTTTATAATTATTATCAATTTTTGGAACAATGACAATATTATACGATTCTGTTTCTGAATCTACTAATATCATACAGCTTTCTATATCAATCAAATAAGTTACAATTTTATTTAATGAATCTATTTCAACATTTCTCTGATAAAATTTCTTCCCTTTATCAAATTTGTGATTTATTAAAATTGAATATTTCTCAAAATCAATCTCAGGAATTTTTATTTTTTCGCAATCTGAATCCGTTCCTGAAATTTTAAAAATCTTACTGAATTGAACACTATCTCTGATACAAGCTGTATCTGGTAGATTTAAGCAATGATAATTGGAAATATGAAATCCATCAATATTTAATTCACATATAATGAATCCAAAATTTTGATTACTCTCATTACAACATGAATTAAAAATTAATACCAAACTGAATAATATTATCGATCTTAATTTCATTTTAACTTAGATTGATTGATCTTATCATTGGATGCACATAACAAATTAATTAAGTGCAAATCTAAATCGAAAAAGACAAGATGCAACAATGGTCTTTAAATATTTACAAATATTTCGAATTAAATAATTATGAAAATTATAATTGGCAGAGAAAGAGAGCTTTCTATTTTCAGTTATTGCTTTCTCTATTCAGTTTTCAATATTTTTAAGCTATTTTTCCCAATCTTCAAAAAGTAAATATTTGGTGGAAAAGCAGACAGGTCGATTTGCTGG
Organism: Bacteroidota bacterium; assembly: GCA_013203545.1. Lineage (GTDB taxonomy): Bacteria > Bacteroidota > Bacteroidia > Bacteroidales > 4484-276 > JABMQA01. Next base: position 1,020 of record JABMQA010000866.1, on the reverse strand, counting down.
TTATCTGAACTGATAAAACCATGCATCATTATTTTGCCCAATGAAGATTGTAACTCATATTCTACCGGTGTTGTAAAATTACTTTCAATGTAAATATAAGAATTGGCTGGGTTGGGATAAATATTCAAACTGAAATCCTTATCAGCCGGCTGTTTGATACCAATTGCACCGATCAAACCATAGATATCATATTTTGAAAAGAAGTTCCATATCTCCACAGAAGCATTGATGTCATTATTTGTGCCTGAGCCTCCAAAGATATTACCCGGCCATGTGTGTCCGCCACCTGTTACTTTATAATGTTCAACGGTAACACCATTATTGCCATCGTGATAAACAATGTGTTCAACAGTACTCCCGTCGTTTGGATCAATATCGGGTAAAGCGGTTATTACCGGGATTGTGTTGCAATAGTTATAATCAACCCAATACAGCATTACATCATCAATCGACTTCGACCAGGCAGTACCATTATATGGAACTACTCCATCGGCAGTGCCGTGCATTTGAAGAATCGGCGTTGGATGTTGGGGATTGCTGTTGTTGTATGTCTCCGGTGTCATTGATCCGGCAACAGAAGCTATGGCGGCAATTCTCTCACTCAGTTGACATGCCAGCAAAAAACTCATAAAACCTCCGTTTGACATTCCTGTTGCGTAAATTCTGGTTGCATCAATACTGTATATTGTTGCCAGTGAATCGATCAACGCTTCTGTAAAACCAACATCATCGGTAGTACTTCCTATTGTCCAGCCTCCTACATTCCAATGGGTAATGCCATTAAATAACGATCCTTCCGGATGGACGATAAGAAAACCGGCCGAATCTGCGATTGATCGAAAATCGCCATACCACATTTGTTCTGTTGCATTACTGCCATATCCATGAAAATTAAGAACCAAAGGAACCGGGGTAGCCCCATTATAGTTTGCGGGAATGTAAAGGATATAGTCCCTTTGCATTCCGTCATGGGTAATTGATCCATCGATGGTAAGCTGAGCAAAACTCAAAAATGGTAAT
>JABMQA010000865.1 GCA_013203545.1 Bacteroidota bacterium | reverse complement strand
ATGGCATACAGGGGGTACACCCGAATTTTGTCATACTTACTGAAATTTTCCAAAGAAATCCGGACCCCATATTCTGGAAAATATCAAGGCAAAATTATTAAGAATTCCTGAAATATTCAGGGCAAACAATGGATAGCCATTTAAAATTATACTGAATGTTATTTAAAATGCGCCATTAATTGAAATCCCAAATCATTATGTTTTTTAGTGGAATGGAGGGTTGGAATAAAATCCGAATAATTTTTTCCGGTTTTCCATCTTTCCATTATTCCAAGTATAGTCCAAATATTTAATGACCTGAAAGGCTTCTTAATAACATTTCACTCAAATTCAACTCAGGTTTTTATTCAAACGTATAAAACCCGTGCCTGATGGCTTCGCGAACCAGGCCGGACTGGCTTTTAACTTTAAGTTTTACAAAGAGGTTTCTACGGTGGGTTTCTACGGTGCTGTTGGCAATACTCAGGCTTTTGGATATTTCGTTGCTTGTGCATTCGTTGCAAATCATTATCAAAATTTCCCTTTCACGATGTGTGAGATGTGGCATGTTATGACTGCTGTTTTTCACTTTGAAAAACACATCCATAATTTCGGGAGAATAATATTTTATGCCGGATTGAATGTTCTGGAGGACCTTCAACAATTCAACATTGTCAGTATTGCTTTTTAGTACGATGGCCTCGATATCAAGTTTCAATAATTTTGAGATTATCCAGGACTCACTATGCAGGGTAATAGCAATAATTTTTATTTGCGGGTATTTGCTCTTGACAATTCCTGATAATTCAACACCACCAATATCATCCATTTCAACATCGGTAATTAAAACATCTACCTGGGTTTTTTCAAGTATTTTTAATGCTTCCCTGCCTGAGCCTGCAGCACCAACAATTTCTACAAAATCAATTTTCTCGACAATGCTTTTTATACCCGCCAGGGTGACCGAATGATCGTCGACAATTAAGAGTTTTGTTTTATTGGACATAAGAAAGGTTTTTGGGTAGTGGTAAATCGATGATTATTGTTGTTCCCGTTCCTGGTGTGCTGTCTATTTGAAATGTACCGTTCAGCCTTTTAGCCCTTTCGCTCATGTTTTTATGTCCCAATCCTTTGCGGCCCACTTCGGCCTTAAAACCTTTGCCATTATCTTCAACCAATATATTGATGCTGTCCCGGTGTTGAATTAATTGTATGTCCACAAGCTTAGCTTCTGAATGTTTGATAACATTGCTCAAGGCTTCCTGAATGATGCGATAAACTGTTAATTGCAAATCTTTACTGACCTGCGACCAGTTGAAAGTAACCGTACTTGAATATTGTATTTGAATGGAGCCGGTTTTTGTAAGCCGCCCTACCAAATCGGTCAAGGCTTCATCAAGGGTGTAGTGGTCGAATTCAGGAGGTGAGGCCTGGTATGCCAGCAACCTGATGCCCTGGTGAGTTCGTTCCACTTCGTGAACAATATCCCTAATATTATTATCCGCCTGACTATCTAATGCCAGTAGCTGTAGCCGGATCCCCGTAAGATTGCTTCCTGTGCCGTCGTGCAGTTCGCGGGCAAATCTTTTTTTCTGGTTCTCGGCCTCCTTTGCCCGTTCGTCACTAATTTTTTGCCTTACTGTGGCCTTTTGATTTTTCAGGTAAAAAAGAACAACAATCACGGTAATCAAAATAATAAGCCCTAATAAAATGATAAAATAGTTTTTGCTTTTGCTTTGGGCTTTTTGCAGTTCAATTTCTTTTTCCCTGGCATCTATTTCATATTTATGGGTCAGGCGCTTACTTTCTTCGTTTTGATAAAAAAGCGAATCTTTGATGTTATGATAAACCTTGAAATATTTTAATGCCTCCTCGTACTCTCCCAGGTGTTCGTATGCATCATATAAATTTTCAAGGGCATAATAAACTTCATTTTTGGCATTCACACTGTTAGCCAGGTCATAACTTCTTAACGAAAGATCGATAGTAGTATTAAAGTCCTTGTTTATTTTTTTTACGGATGCAATACTGTTCAGGGTCGAAGAAATATATTTTGGGTTACCAAGCCTTTCTTTTATCTCAAGGGCAAGATAATAGTTTTCCAGTGCTTTGTCGTATTCCTCCATATTTTTGTACACGATGCCAATACCATTATAGGTTTTAGCCATATTGAAAGAATCCAGACGAGCGGTTTCAATCTTTAATGCTTCACCATAGTTTTCAAGCGCCTTTTCATATTGTCCGGTATTTTTATAGGCTATTCCCAAATTGAAAATAATAGACGAATAATTTCTTGATTCAGGTGCAATTTTGCTGAGGGATTTCTCAAAATATTCAATTGCTTTTTCGTTGTTGTTTTGTCCCAGGTGCAAATTCCCAAGGTTATTAAGCAATCCGGCAACTGTTTTGTCATCGCCGGTTTTTTCAAAATACGCTAAAGCCTTCAAAAAATATAAGGCAGTATTATTAACATCACCAATATCGGAGTAAACATTGCCTGCATAAAAATTGGTTTTTGCAGCTAACCTTGGGAAACGATT
>JABMQA010000864.1 GCA_013203545.1 Bacteroidota bacterium | reverse complement strand
GATCTGTGCATCCCACAACACTGAATTCGGCAGCCGATGCCCATGCGTTGCCATTGACCTCTGATAAAGCCAGCAGGCGGAAATACTGCCCGATGGGAGGCTCTTCAAATGTGATGGTCTGAGGTGCCGCCGTATTTTCAAATTCCCCGGTGTTTACCGGATTTCCCCAATCGAGGGTATCTTCAGTGATGTAAAGTTCATACTCCCTGATTCGCCCATTTTGCCCATCCTGGCGGTTCAGGTAAATGAATTCGTAAATTTTATAGATTTCACCCATATCCACCTGTATTTCGTGGGGATAAGGATCGGAGCCACTACTCCAGCGTGTATGCCAAATGGTAGATGGATCATCATCAAAGGCCATGATGGCAAGTCCCGGGTAGCCGGTCTCCTGGCTGTCAACATACAGCAGTTCCCAGATATCTTTGGGTATTTCAGCCGGGTTGCTGCAGTCCTCTATGGAAGGACAGGTGGTGGCTGTGATCATATCCTGCATATATTTGGAGTAGGTTTCACCATTTTTTATAACCGTAAAGTTGACACTGTAGGTCCCCGCACTCCCCAAAACAACTTTCGGGTTGCGGATGTTTGCATCATTAATGTACACCGGTTCGGGAGTGATGGCCCACTGCCAGCTTGCACCGTCATGGTTCAGTATCGAATGGTCATCAAAATAGAGGGTATCGGTCATGCAATTGTAAAACGGTTTTTCAACCCACGGATTGATGATGGGTGTAAATTCCGGCTCAGCCATGGCCGATTCCCAGACTCCTGCCAGCCCTGCAACCCGCAATTTGCTGTCCCGGAAAAAGGGCAAGGCCATGTTGACTGCCATACCTGCAGGATAGTTATTGTTGTAGGCAATCCAGTCGTTCACCTCTTCACCGCGATGGAATACTTTGGCTCTTTGTCCGTTTTTCGCATTGGTGAACAGATATACCAGATCCTTCCCCTGAGATGTGGGCTGGATGACCATGCATTTTGTGTGCTCAGAAAGGCTACCAGTCCAGTTTTCCCAGGTATCGCCTCCATTGATCGAGCGAAATACTTTTCCGATGTTTGCTGACCATGTGCCGTTCATCAGGCAGGCATAAATCCTGTTTTCATCATAGGGTGAAATGGCAATGAATGTATTCCCTTTCCAACTTGAGTTACCATATTGACCACCGGTGAGTGAGGGTTTCGATTCCCAATTCTGTCCGCCATCATCACTTCGGTACAAGCCCTTGCCTACAACATCTGCATAAAGTACATCAGGATTGTGGTAGCTTATCTGTAAATACCTGACCCTTCCATCGAAATTGTGGAGCAGATCAAAGGTCACGCCCATGTCGAGGCTTTTCCAGAAGCCGTTTCCTTCTCCCAGGTAGATCGTACCCCAGAAGTTCGGATGAAATGCCATATTGCTGCGGCGCCCTCCGTATTCGTCCATATTGGGATATTTACTGAAAATGAAGCGTCCCTCCGGTTCGCGTTCCGCTGTTTTCGGTAATATCCAGCCGTTGCCAAGATCGTTAAAGGCGACATGCCGGCTCTTACCCTGAAGAACCCAGCCAGTGGGTGATTCGGCACCACCCATACGCAGCGCTTTTGGCTGGTAGAAATCAGCAATGGCTGTGTTACCGTTGTGGTACCTTCCACCAACCACAATATCCTCGTTCCAGCCCTGGTCGAATCCCCACATATCGGAACCCACCAGACCATTGTTCAGTGCAACATAATTGGCCGTGCTTGAAAAATTATCGGTGGTCAATGTAAAGCCTCCATCGGTGGACACCCAGGTATCTCCGTTGGGCAGAAGTTTCATATCCTGTATATCGGGGTGGATCGAAAATGCCCCGGTATAGCCGCCGATTGCTGTAAAATTCTGCCCCCCGTTCACTGATCTGAAAAGTGTTGTAGTGCCTGCAAAGATCAGGTTTTCATCGGTTGGCGAAACTTCCAGCACCAGGTCAAAATAACCCTGGCCGTTATTCATTGGGAAATAACCCGTTTGCCCGGTGGCCAGCAAGCTCCAGCTACCAATATCAATGGTGCCTTTATAGAGATAGGGCGTATTATCTGAGCTGAGCATAACTGCCAACAATAGATTTGGATTGGCCGGTGTTACAGCAAGCAGCCCTCCGCTTACATCAGATAGATCTGTGGGGAAATTCGGATGGGATTCAAAGCTAAGGCCACCGTCTGTAGAAACGATAACCGAGAATTTGCCGCTAATTTTTGTCATTGCGAAAATGGTATTGTTGTCGTCAGGCTTGATCTCAACATCGTATGATGGCAGCGTCCATGGCCGTTCCCAGCTTTGTCCGCCATTTGTACTGATGTGGACACCGCTGTTTGATGCAGCCAAAATCTTCTCCGGATCTGAGTAGTCGATTTTCAGCCTGTCGGCATAAAAGAGCGCGTCCATTTCCAACATGGGGGTCCAGGTGTTGCCACCATCTGTTGTTTTGTGCACCTGGTTGCCGGCTGCCACATAAACGATGTCAGCATCAACCGGATGAATTACCGTGGCTGTGACTCCACCACCGAAATAATAATCCCAGGCACAAAGTTGCCAGGCCTGCCCCTGATCCGTTGATTTGTTCACAAAACCGGTTTCCGTACCACAAAAGAGAATATTATTATCAGTTGAGGATACGTCGAATGAATATACGTTGACCTGCCATGGACATGCTTTTGGTATCTGGATCGATCCCGATTCATTCAGCCAGAAGGTTTCCTTTGGACCCAGATAAGTCCAGTCTGAGCGTGATGCCCTTTGGACTCCGGCGTTTATTCCTGCTGCAAGCTGCGTGGTTTTTAAGCTGTTGTAATACCCGTTCATGTCGGGTAATTGTATCGTACCGTCATCAAGCACCCAGGGTTCGAGCTGCCTGCGCCAGATTTTATAATAGCGGATTACAGTGGCCAGTTCAGTCCTGTTCTCAGTACTCCGGTTTTCAAAAGATCTGGTAATGTCGAAATAATTAACCGGGTACTCATAGAGCATTTGAGCCCATCCGGGATAACTTGTTTCGTAGGCCGGCTTATAGCTTTTGATGATTCCCGGGAGATCATCGTAAGGCGTGTATTGCGTTTGTGCCGTTGCAGAAGCAATCGAAATGCAAAAGGCTATGACTATTGCAGATTTCATTAAATACCATTCCATGGCTGCGAAATTACTTAAAAACATTTGTTTCGATTGATTACTTTTGCCGGATTATGGAAGGAACAAGGCGAAGTAATATTCTGGACGGGATGCAGGTAAGGGTTGTATGCAAACAGGATCAGCGCTCTGGGAGGCTGACAGAAGGCATTGTCAGGAGTATCCTGACCAATTCACCCAATCACACCCATGGCATCAAGGTAAGGCTTGATAACGGGCTGGTTGGCCGGGTTAAAGAGATCATCAACTCAGAATCCTAAACAATGAACAATTTTTCCAAATCATCCAAACATCAAGGGAACAAGCCAAAGGATAAAGCGAGCCTTCCGGTAACTGAAAATATTGAGTTGATGAAGTTTCTGATTTCGCAGCTACCGCAGAAGAGCCGCAATAACATCAAATCGCTGCTTGCCAACAAGCAGGTATTTGTTGCTGGGAAAGCTGTTAAGCAGTTCAATCATCCGCTCCTTCCCGGGCAGGAGGTTGAAATCAGGTGGAACCGTATTCCTGAAGAAAAGAAATACCGGGGCATAACCATCATATACGAGGACCAGGATATTATCGTCATCGACAAGCATGCAGGGATGCTTTCCATAGCCACCGACAGTGAGAAAGCGCTGACGGCATATAATATGCTGAGTACGCATGTAAAAAGCCAGGATAGCAACAACAGGATATTTATTGTGCACCGGCTTGACAGGGAAACATCTGGGTTGATGCTGTTTGCAAAAAGCGAAAAAGTGCAGCATGTGCTCCAATCCAAATGGCATGACATCGTAACTGAAAGGGCTTATATTGCTGTGGTGGAGGGTGTACCTGATCAGTCTGAGGGAACAATTACATCATATTTATATGAGAGCAAGGCATTGATCGTCTATTCCAGTCAGAACCCTGAAAAGGGCCATAAGGCGGTGACGCATTTTCAAGTAATGACAACGGGACGTGATTATTCCATGCTTAAAATGACGCTGGAAACCGGCAGGAAACACCAGATAAGAGTACATATGAAGGATTTGGGCAATCCGGTGATCGGGGATAAAAAATACGGATTAAAAACAAGTCCGATCGGACGCCTGGGATTGCATGCATGGGTACTTGCCTTCACACATCCCGTCAATAACGAAGCTCTACGGTTTGAAACATCCATACCAGGGAAGTTTTTGGGGATGTTTTAAATCATTTATTAATAAAGGAGTCGGAGTATTTTACCTTCCGTCAGAAAAGGTGGGAAATAGCCAAATATTTTGGTAAATTTGTAAAATATTCATTTCAAATATAAGAATATGTTAGTTATCGATAAACACAGGGTTGCAGATTGGATGTTATTATCGCATTTGGCTGAGCAGAGGCAATTGCACGAAAAAATTCTTCTGTATGAAAAAAAATATGGCCAAACTTTTAAGGAATTTAAAAATATTACTGACCAAAAAGGAAATGAAGATTTCCAGGAATGGGATGATTTAATTGAGTGGCAGGCATATACGAATTTCTATGCACATATTACAAACACAATAAATGACATCAAATCAGGAAATTTTCAGGTTGCTTGAAAATAACAGGCTGATAAATTCATATGAAGTATTGGATTTCCGTGAGAACCAGTTTGGCTTTTTTTTAAAACTCAAAGTGGCATTTATTGATCAATCAGTTTTATTTTCAAAAGAATATTTCTCTATTGATATTCGCAATTATTCATTTCATTGGCAAGATAAAAACAACAAATTATTAAGTCGTTGGGACAATGCTCCTTTTCATAAAAATATCAAGACATTTCCTCATCATAAACATCAGAATGATGAAATACTTCCAAGTGTAGAAATTGGATTAAAGGATGTTCTTAGCTTCATTTTTAAGACATTAATTTCCTCAGAGCGTTAAAAAATATAGTTTTTCTAAATCAACCCAACATCTGTTATAAGCTCAAGTAATGCAGTTCATTTGTGAAACCAACCACTTCCACTCCCAAATCAGAAAGACTTTGCTTTAATTCGTCAAATACTTCTGGTTTGGTTTTACCCTGAAGAGCAATTACTTTTTTTACATTACTACCCTTATCCAAAATACCAATTCTCAAATCGGTCAGGTATAAAGCCACACGCATGCCATTTGGTAGCGCATTGCCCAGCAGCAAATCTCCATCAGAAACAAATTCCATATTCGTGTTGCTGTCGTCGGCTTGCTGTGGCACCAGATGACGCCCGACAAAAGCGATAAACTGTGCTGCATGATGTTGCTGCTGAAGTACATCGCTTAAGTTACTGTTAAAATCCACTGTAAAGGGCTTCCATTCATTATTTGAAGTATTCATGTTTTTGTTTTGATGAAATTTATAATTTTGAGGATTTGAAGCAGGAAGACAGGCACCCGACTTAACTTTTGAATTCCGTCTTCCATTTTTTGACTTCTTTATGTTGTTACTTTCACTCCTCTCCAAAAAGCGATGTAATCTTTTATCTTGTCGGCCAATGCTGATGGCTCCGGATAGTACCAGGCAGCGTCTTTATTGGTCTCACCATCAACCACAACATCATAGTATGATGCTGTTCCTTTCCAGTGGCAAACCGTGTTGGTTTCGCTGCCGGATAAAAACCCCTTATTTACCGAGTCGGGCGGGAAGTAGTGATTTCCTTCGATCCTGATGGTTTTATCGCTTTCTGCGATTACTTCGCCATTCCAAATTGCTTTCATATTGTTAAGATTTTAGATTCCATAATGAATTCACAAAGTATTGTCGGCGATCGGAGAAATTCCTGACAATACTAAATCCTGATTTTGTGGCTAAATCATTTATCATATTCAAATCATACTTTTGTGACATTTCAGTAAAAATCCGTTCACCCGCTTTAAACCATATAGTTTGATTGAGATTACGGATGATTACCTTTTGTTTAATTTGGCTAACCAGATAACTTTTTGCGGCCCCTGTTTGTGGGTCATAGACTTCCTGATGTTTAAAATTTTTAGTTTCAAAATCGGCATCAAGCTCATCGTTGATTCTTCGCAAAAGATTCAGATTAAATGCTGCGGTATGGCCATGTGGGTCGTTATAGGCTTTCATGATCACATCCGGATCTTTTTTCATGTCAAAACCAATGAAAACCTGGTCCTGTGGGTTCAGTACTGTTCTTAACTGATTGAAAAAATCCAATGACTTTTGCTCATTGAAATTTCCGATGTTGGATCCAAGAAAAAGAATAATCTTTTTTATGTGACCATTAAAGTTAAAATCATCAATCAAATCAAAGTAATCGCCAATTTGTCCGTTAACATGCAAACCGGGAACTTCATTTTCCAGATCCGTTACCAGGTTTTTCACAGCTTCTTCCGAAATATCAATGGGCGTGTATTTAAAATCAGCTTTGTAGTTTAAAAAGTGTGACAGGAGGATTTTGGTCTTTAACCCATCGCCGGCGCCCAGTTCAATCAGTTCAAAATGCGCTTGCTGACGGGCAAATTCATTATATATCCCCTGCTTTTGGGTATTAAAAATCTCCAGCTCACAATCCGTAAGATAGTATTCAGGCATGTGCATGATATCCTGGAAAATTTTACTTCCACGTTCATCATAAAAATATTTCGATGACAGGTACTTTGCCCGTGAAGATAAGCCTTCCAGGGTATCTTTTGCAAAATCGGTTTGTATTGTAATTTGTTCCATAATATTTTAAATGACTGTCGCTTTCCATACACCAAGCATAATATTTAAATTAACTAAGTTTCGGAGAATGTGTCCCTTGAGGGACTACAGGGTGGAATTTTCTTTT
>JABMQA010000863.1 GCA_013203545.1 Bacteroidota bacterium | reverse complement strand
CGGTTGGAAGGTTTCAGGTTTAAAAGGTTTCAGGTTTGAAGGTTAGAAAGTTTCAGGTTGAAGGAAGTTTCAGGTTTGAAGGTTAGAAAGTTTCAGGTTGAAGGAAGTTTCAGGTTTGAAGGTTGGAAAGTTTCAGGTTTGAAGGTCTCAGTATAAAAGGCTTCAAGTTAAAAACCCAAACTTGAAACCTGAAACCTGCAAACTTGCAAACTTGAAACTTGCAAACTTGAAACATTGCTCCGCGCTCCACTTTTCATCAAACAAAAGGCCTCCCACATTACCGATTTTAACATTTTGCGCTTTTCCCACAAAAATATCCTACTTTTACCAACTGATATTAATACAGGTACAAATTGAAATTTTCAGACTTTAATCTCCACAGTGACGTCATGCAGAGTGTGGATGCCGTTGGCTACGAAAAGCCTACACCAGTGCAGGAGTTGGCCATCCCCGTTATCATGCAGGAAAAGGACATCATTGCATGTGCACAAACAGGAACCGGTAAAACAGCAGCTTATGTCTTACCCATTTTGCACATTATAATCTCAGATAAAAACAGAAGTGACTCGATAAAGGCACTTATTATTGCCCCCACACGTGAATTGGCGGTACAGATAGATCAGCAAATGGAGGGGTTTTCGTACTTTGCAGGAGTTAGCTCCATTGCCGTATATGGCGGTGGCAGTGGTACGGATTTCGAAGTTGAAAAAAAAGCCATCAAGACAGGTGCGGAGGTCATTGTGGCCACTCCCGGCAGGTTGATCTCACACATCAACCTGGGTTATGTTGATTTCAGCCAGTTGAAAATTCTGGTGCTGGACGAAGCCGACCGGATGCTCGACATGGGTTTTTTACCCGATATCCAGAAAATAATCAGTCATGTTCCACCAAAAAGGCAAACGCTGATGTTTTCGGCAACAATGCCGGGGGAGATCAGAAAACTTGCAAGGAAAGAAATGAACGATCCTTCTGAAATCAACCTTGCAGTTTCCAAACCTGCCGAAAATGTTTTACAGGCTGCCTACCTGGTGTACGACAACCAGAAAACAGCCCTCTTAAAATCCCTGATCAAAGGACGGGACCTGCCATCGGTACTGGTTTTTTCTGCCACCAAATCGAGTGTTAAAACCCTGGAAAAAGAGTTGAAAAAGTTAAAATTCAATGTAAAAGCCATTCATTCCGATCTGGAACAGGATGAAAGGAAAATTGTGCTCCGGGAGTTCAAGAACCGGGAAATTCAAATCCTGGTAGCTACCGACATTGTTTCGCGCGGCATTGATATCGATAACATCAGCCTGGTGCTCAACTACAATGTCCCACAGGATGTTGAAGATTATGTTCACCGTGTGGGACGTACAGCCAGGGCTGAGAAAACAGGTATTGCCATTACCTTTATCAACGACAGGGAAGTAAGGAATTTCAAAAACATCGAACGTTTTATCGAAACCGATATCAGGAAGATATCATTGCCTGAAGAACTCGGAACCGGCCCTGAATACGATACCATCCCAAAAAGAAATACCATGCATGGGAAATTTAATAAAAACCGAAACCCATCTGCCAGAAACCGTCCTAAAAAACATTAATTTTGCAATTGTTACGCTTTTTTTTGATCACTAATGAACGATTACCATGAGCATCCCGATTAAAGAGCTCGGCTATGATGAAATTAAAAATATCCTGAAGGAAAAAGATCACCGGGTCATATTTCGCAAAACCAATATCATTCCGGATGACGAGGATCTTTACCAGGCCCTGAAATCATATATTAACTACGAAAATATTCCAAATAAATCGGTACTTGGCATTGACATCTATCAGTACAGTACAGGCTATGGCGTGTTGGAACAGGCCCTGATCCCTTTCCTGATCCAAAGATTTATCGAAATCACAATCGACCAGTGTTTTGCCAACCACAAATATCTCTTTCAAAAATACGATGCACAAAAAATAAAAGATCATTTTATCAGTACCGGCGATGGTGGTTTCTTCATTTTCGAAACGCCATTGCATTCCCTTTTGTTTGCCATAAATTTTGCAACAGTTTTGCGGGTTTACAACGCATTTCATTTTTACCCAAAATTACGAAGGATCATCGGCAGTATCAACATGCGGTATGCCATTACCTACGACAAGCTTTACCAGTTTGGCGACAACTATTTCGGCAGGGCGCT
>JABMQA010000862.1 GCA_013203545.1 Bacteroidota bacterium | reverse complement strand
TTTGTTTAATCCATCCATTATCATTCACCCTGACCAAAATGGTTATAATAGTGATACGATGCGATTTATAATGAGCCTTAGGGCCACCGGTGAAGGTCATATTTCCTCCATTGTCTTCAGGACGGGTTTGATTTCGAAAGATGGTGAGATATCATTGGATATGGATTCGGATAAACTGGTTGCAGGTAAAAAAAACAACCATACGGTTTATAAAAAAACATTTATAAGCGAAAGGGCACAATTCCTTAAAAAAGTAAACACACAGGTGTTTGATTATTTACCTGATGAATTTTCTGAAAAGGAGGCCTGGCAGGTATTCGACGATATTAAAAGAAAGAATCTTATAAATCTTAACGGAACAAAAAATGCATTGAAAGAGATTTTTGATACCAATTATGAACTTACCTTTGATAATAACATATCCTTGAACAGTAAGGTGATTTTTCCCTCCTCAAAAGCAGAATCAATGGGGATGGAAGATGTTAGGTTTGTAAAATTTTCAGAAAACAATACAGGAAACTATATTGGCACCTACACGGCTTACAACGGAAAAAACATACGCGTTCAAATCATTGAAACAGATGATTTTAATACTTTTAAAATTCGCTCTTTGCACGGAAATGCGGCCCGGGATAAGGGCATGGCACTATTCCCTGAAAAAATTAACGGGAAATATGCCATGATTAGCAGACAGGCAGGGAGTAGCATTTCAATCATGTATTCAAACGACATCTGTTTTTGGAATGAACACAAGGTCATTCAAAAACCTGAACGAGAATGGGAAATGACTCAGCTTGGCAATAGCGGGAGCCCTATAAAAACAGCACATGGCTGGTTACTGCTCACACATGCAGTAGGGCCATTACGAAAGTATGTACTTAGCGCCACGCTTCTTGACTTCCATAATCCCGAAATCGTTCTGGCCTCATTGGACGAACCACTGTTAAGTCCAAATAGCAGTGAACGTGAAGGATATGTTCCAAATGTAGTATACACTTGTGGCCTTATCCAACATGGCGAAACCCTGTTTATTCCATATGCGATGTCGGATAGTGTAACCTCTTTTGCAACAGTTGATTTACACACACTTATAGAAAAATTGCTCAAAAACATAAAATAGCCCATGCTTAAATATTGCGTGTTACTTCTGGTATTGGTATTAACGGGTGTTAGGTGCGTTAATAATGACGATAAAGTCAACAATACCATTATTAACACCCGACACCTTGAGCATTTATATCAGGAGATCGAGATTGATAATACCAGTTTGGGGACAGTTTGGATTTACAGCAATGCGCCGGATTATCCATTGCTTACCGACGACGATGAAGGCTTCACCTGTGTTGATGATGTAGCACGGGCATTGGTGTTTTATTGCAGGCAGTATAAAAATTTTCCCGAGAATGATAATCTAGAAAAAATCAAGTCGTTATCGAGGTTTGTCATGTATATGAGGGCCAACAACGGATACTATTATAATTTCATGTTCCCTGATGAGCAAATTAACACTGTACATCAAAACAGTAAGCCAACACCAAATTTTTGGACATGGAGGGCCTATTGGTCATTATCGGAATTGTGTTTAATTAAAGCTATTGAGCTGGAGGCCTTACAGGAAGAAGCAAAAGGTCATCTTTATTCCCTTACACAAAAAATCGATTCGCTGTTTCAAAACCCTTATGAGCGAATAGAAATAGAAGGCCTTGTGATTCCAGATTGGATGGGCAAATATGGTGCTGACCAGATAAGTGTAATATTATTGGGATTAACCAATTATTATAAAATTAATCCCGATGAAAACATTAAAAGCCTGATTCAAAAATTAGGGGAATCAATTATTTCTGTGCAATATGGCAGCAGGGATAGGTTTCCCTTTGGTGCTTTTATGAGCTGGAAAAATATATGGCACGCCTGGGGAAATGCACAGGCATATGCCCTGCTAAAAGCTGGGGATGAGTTAAATATTGAGGATTTCATATTGAGCGGCCTCAAGGAGGTGGATAATTTTCATTCATATTGCCGTGAGCAGGGTTTCTTACACGAGTTTTATATTAAGATGGTGGATGATGATACAATTCAAACCTACGGTCTGAAAAAGTTCCCTCAAATTGCCTATAGCATATCACCCATGGTTTTAGCAGCTATTGAGGCTTCTCATATTACAAATTCAGAGAAATATGCGGTTCAGGCAGGTCAACTGGCTTCGTGGTTTTTTGGTAACAATGCTGCAAAGCAGGTGATGTACAACACAAGCAATGGCCGTGCTTTTGATGGCATCAATTCTGAGAACGAAATTAATTTTAACGCAGGTGCCGAATCAACCATAGAGGCCCTACTCTGCCTGCAAGCTATCGAGACATCTGTAACAGCACAAAGGATTTTAAACGAGAACAGGTAAATATGATACGGACCATACATATAGACAAAGATGAATATGAACTTGACTTAAACAACCCAATTGTCAGGTATAAAAACAATCCAATACTTACATGTCATCATGTTAACAGTGTTTGGAAAAAACCCCACCTTAAGACAATTACAGTTCATAACAGCGCTGCTACTGAATATGCCGGAAAAACACTGCTGCTTTTCCGGTCGCATTTACGCAATGGCGTATCAGTAATAGGAAAGGCAATAAGTAATAATGGGATTGACAATTGGAAAATTTCACCTGTGCCATTTATAAAACCATGCTCAGAAAACGAC
>JABMQA010000861.1 GCA_013203545.1 Bacteroidota bacterium | reverse complement strand
TTGGAGCTTTGAGAGGAGGAAAAGTTAAAAAGATCGGGGGTAATGCTGGTATCGAATCCAACGCCGCTGTCGCTGATGGCTAAAATTATTTTTCCCGGATAGTCGGCGCTTTTGTTACACCTAACTTTGATTATGCCGTTTTCTTTGGTAAATTTAATGGCATTCGACAAGAGGTTTCTGATTACCGTATTGATCATATTGGCATCAGCCCATACCATCTTATCGCAGTTTTCGGCGGTATGCATGGTTATGTTCTTACTGTCGGCATTGGTCTTCAACAACGAGAAATTCAATTTTATAAGACCGGCAATATCAATAAACTGAGGCTCATAATTTATCTTACCAACCTGCAACCTCGACCAATCAAGCAGGTTCATGAGCAATTCATAAGCGCCTTCGGAGGATGATTTAATCGAATTGATCATCGATATTTTCTCATCATTGTCGAAATCACTCCATTCATCAATCAATAAATTGGAAAACCCGATGATGGCGTTAAACGGGTTTTTCAGGTCATGGGCAATGATGTTGAAGAACCGGTCTTTGGTTAAATTGGATTCCCGGAGCATTTTCTCCGAATTTTTAAGAAGCTGTTCGGAGTGCTTGTGTTTGATCGAAAGGCTGATTTGCGGGGATATTACCTCAAGCAGCTTGAAGTGCTCCTCGTTAAACGCCTCTTTGTGGTCGTAGTTTTGTACGACCATAACTCCCAGTACTTCTCCCTCAACCATGAGTGGGATGCCAATCCAGACTTCGGCGGTTGTACCAACGAGATTTATTTTGCCCTGTTTGGCCAGGTTATTAATTTCGGCTTTTTTCAGGTAAACTGATTTCTTTTGGTTAACCACCAATGAACTCAGGGTTTTTTCGGCGGGAAAACTGTCAAATTTATCTTTTTCATCCCTGAAATAGGGTAGCGTCATCGTATTGGTTTCAGAATCGTAGAGCGCAATAAAAAAGTTTTTGGTATCGATAATGCTGGATAATTCATGACTTATATTGTCAAACAATTCATCCAGGTTATCAGAGGTGTTAACCGCTTTGGATATGTTCAGCATGGCTGCATTAACCTTTTCATTCAACCTTCTGCTGGTAATATCGCGTGCCACCCAGGTAACAGCATTATCTGATACCGGCGAAATCATGGCATCAAACCAGATCGTGTTGCCGGCGATGGTAATGGGATATTCAAATTTAACGGTTTCCTTTTTTTCGAGGCATTGGTTGATAACGCTTAAAAACGAATCAACCGATTTTTTATCAAAGAATTCACTGATGTTTTTTCCTTCAAGTTGTTCTTTTGGTGCGATAAGCAAATTTGAGGCAGTTGGCGCAACAAAAAGGTAATTGCCGTATTTATCAAACATAATTACCACATCGTTCATGGCCTTTAGAAGTGAAACCAATTGGCTTTCACTTTTTCTCAAAGCTTTCTGCTCGGCCTTTAGCAACGTAATATCTTCAATGGTGCCTTCAAGAACCCTGGAATTTATCAGTGGGTCAATGCGGGCTTTGATGTTAATACGTACATCGAATGTGCTACCATTGCGTTTCTTAAATTTGGTTTCAAAGATACATATCCCTTTTGATCGGAGGGTTTCGTTAATTATTGTCCGTCTAATTTGGGGGTCATCGTAAATGTTGGTGCCAATATCTGTAACAAACTGTAAAACCTCAGCCGGCTTGGAGAAGCCTAACATTTTTGCATATGTGGTATTTACTTCCAGAAATTTTCCTTCGGGCAGGGACCGGAAAAAGCCCAGGGGGGCATGGTCGAATATCGTATGGTATTTTTCTTCGCTTTTTGATAATTTACTGATGAATTCCCGCCTGTATGAAATGTTTATCCCAATAAGCATACATCCCCTTACTACCTGTTCTTTATCAAAAATAAGGTTCATCGACCATGAAATATCAACTTTTTTACCTTCGGCAGAAATAATGGATACCTCTTTCCCTTCAAATTCCTTGTGCGAGGCCATCATCTTACAGCAAACGTTTTTAAACTTCTGACCTGCGTTTTTATCTTCGAAAAGGTAATCCCATTCGTTTAGATTGTTGAGAAAATATTCACGGCTGTAACCCGAGATTTTTTCGGCATATCTATTAAAGAAGGTTGTATTGCCGTTAATATCAATACCATGAAGCCAAATATTGGCACTATCGAGTACGCTGTAAACGCTGTTTTTACCAAGAAAAATCTGTTCTTTTCCCATGTTTCTTAAATCCTTTCCCACACTGCTTCTTTTTTTTTAGAAATCCCATCACTGAAATATATTAGTATCTGAAAATCAGAATAGGAACAAAAGCCCAAAAATATATTTAAATCCACAGAACCACAAGAAAACACGCTAATTATAGGGATATCACGCAAGAAAGTTATTAACTTTTTAAAAACCAATTGTTGAAATGTTAATTTTGTAGTATAAATCTTAAAAATATACACAATGAAAAAAATATTGGTACCTGTTGATTTTTCGGAGCATACCGACACAGTTTGCCGGTTTGCCATAGAAATTGCCAAGAAATCCGGTGGTGAGGTCCGCCTGTTTCATGCCTATTTTGATTATGTAATTGTTTCCAACAGCAGTTTCCCCTATTCTGTTGATACCAACGAGATGTTTAATCAGGAGATGATGATTAACATACGAAATGAGGCAAAGGTTGAAATGCAAAAGCTGGAGGTAAAACTTATTGACGGGCTCAAGAAGGAAAAAGTTCACAACGTTAAAGTAGTTTTTACCCTTACCGGCGGGATGCCCGAGGATGAGATATTGAATACAGCCGAAACCTACGACCCCGACCTGATTGTGATGGGAACCAGGGGCAAGGGCGAAAAGGATATCCTTACCGGTAAGATTTCATCCAAGGTGGTGAAAAATGCCAAATGCCGGATTTTAACCGTCCCCCGAAATGCTACCTATCATGGGTTTGAGCATTTGATGTATGCCAGTAATTTTAACGATGAGGATGTGGAGGATATGGAAAAATTATTCGATTTTATACAGGCTTACAATCCGATAGTACATTGTGTACATATAAATATCGACAAAGACAGGCTGACTGATGAGTCAAGGATGGCTGCACTTACCAATCATTTCCGGGAGAAAATCAGTGATGGCAAATTAAAGTTCGAAATTATTGATAATGATGATTTTCTGGAAGGTGTAAATGAATATGTAAAAAAGAATAAAATAGATATAACCGCACTGGTTCACCATCGAAAGGGATTTCTTAAAAGCTTATTTACGAAGGACCATGCCCGTGAACTGCTGTTCCATTCTGATGTGCCATTGTATATCTTTCAAGGGAAAAATTAGACTGGTTAGCGGTTTATCCGATATCAAAACTAATTCATTCCATTTTTCGTTTGTTGGTTATCTTTGGGCTCTCCAATTGATATCTGTTTATACTGGATAAATGAAACTTTCGGTAATAATTGTTAATTACAATGTAAAGCATTTCCTTGAACAATGCCTGCATTCGGTATTTAAAGCATCCGAAAATATCGATTGTGAAGTTTTTGTGGTGGACAACAAGTCGGTTGACGGTTCGGTTGAAATGGTTCAGGAAAAGTTCCCACAGGTTAAACTCATTGCCAATAAAGACAATGCCGGATTTTCGAAAGCCAACAACCAGGCTATTAAAATAGCCGGAGGGGAATATGTTTTACTACTGAATCCCGATACGGTTGTTGAAGACGATACGTTCAAAAAAGTGATTTCATTTATGGATTCCACGCCGGATGCAGGTGGGCTTGGCGTAAAAATGGTGGATGGCAACGGGGTATTTCTTCCTGAATCCAAACGCGGATTGCCAAAGCCTGCCGTGGCATTCTACAAAATATTCGGCCTGGCAAAGCTTTTCCCCGGATCGAAAACTTTTGGTCAGTACCATCTCAGCTATCTGAGCCGGGATGAAATTAACGAAGTTGATGTATTATCGGGTGCTTTTATGCTCCTCAGGAAATCGGTGCTTGACCTTGTTGGGCTTTTGGATGAGTCCTATTTTATGTACGGTGAGGATATCGACCTCTCCTACAGGATAACACGCGGCGGTTTTAAAAACTATTACTTTCCTGAGGCAAGGATTATCCATTATAAAGGTGAAAGCACAAAAAGGAGCAGCATCAATTATGTGATGGTGTTTTATGATGCCATGGTAATTTTTGCCAAAAAGCACTTTTCCCGGAAAAATGCCCGGATATTTTCAATCCTGATCAATTTTGCCATTTATTTCAGGGCATTCCTGGCTATTTTTAAGCGTGTTGGCGAAAGGACATTATTACCTTTTGTTGATACGCTGCTGATTTTTATCGGGATTTTTATCATTCAGAAAAACTGGGCTACAGTAGTCATATTCAAGGATGGTGGGAACTATCCGCCCGAGTTTTTACTCATTGGTGTACCGGCGTATATTCTCGTTTGGTTGTTTTCGGTTTACCTGTCCGGCGGATACGACCGGCCTATCAATTTGTTCAGGATATTCAGGGGTCTATTTAGCGGTACCGTAGCCATCCTTGTTATTTACAGTTTGCTTGATGAGTCGTTGCGGTTTTCACGTGCCATTATTCTGCTTGGTGCCCTGTGGGGCTATATTTCGATGACCGGCTTGCGTTTAATGTTGAATGTGATGGGTTTTAAAAAGTTTGCTTTAGGTGATATAAAAAACAAAAGATATATTGTTGTCGGGAAAAAAGATGAAGCCGAAAGGGTAGCTAAATTATTAGCAACCATCGAAACCCAGCCTGCCTTTATTGGTCTGGTTGCAGTATCTGATGAAGATCACAAATCGGATGGTTTTATCGGCACCTTGAACCAGATTAACGATATCGTGCAAATTTATTCCATCAACGAAGTCGTATTTTGTGCAAGGGATTTGCCCGCAAGGTTGATCATCGACAAGATGTCGGAACGGCAAATGCCGGAAGTTGACTATAAAATTGCACCACCTGAAAGTTTATCGATAATCGGTAGTAACTCAATAAATACGGCAGGGGATCTTTTTACGCTTGAGCTGAATTCGGTTGGTAAAATCGAAAACAAGCGAAATAAACGTTTCCTTGATATTGTAGTAAGTATTATTTTGTTGGTGGGTTTGCCCGTTAATATTTTCATCTACAGAAAACCACTCGGACTCATCAGGAACATCTTTAAAGTCCTATTTTTCAAAACCACTTGGGTTGGGTATTGCAAAACAGGCGCTGTTAAAAAAGAAAAACTCCCCAACATTAAACCTGGTGTTTTGAACCCTTCGGCAGCATTACGCATCAAAGGTCTGTCCGGTGACACCCTCGAGCGCCTAAATCTACTCTATGCACGCGATTACAAGATTAAAAACGACCTTAACCTGATCATTAAGGGTTACAGGAACCTGGGTGATTAGTTAGATATTTAAGTTTAGTTAACATACCTGAAAATCCCATTTATGTAAATTTGCATGATAAAATAGTGCGTATTGAACATTTGCAATTTCGTGTTGTTCAAGGATTGAGCTTATGTTTTTTTTTTGGAAAATATATAGAGTAAATGGCAAAATTTGAAATTATAATGCCCAAAATGGGCGAAAGTATCATCGAGGCTACAATCACCCGGTGGCTTAAGAATGTAGGTGACATGGTTGAAGAAGATGATTCGCTGTTGGAAATTGCTACGGATAAGGTTGATTCGGAAATCCCATCGCCTGTGGAAGGAAAACTGCTGGAAAGGTTTTTTGAAGAAGGCGATGTGGTGCCTGTGGGCAAAGTCATTGCCATTATTGAAATTGAAGGTGAGGATGAAGAAAACAATCAATCAGAAAGCGTACCTGCTGAAACTGAAATGCCTGTAAAAACAGAAACGGCGGATGAGATTGGTAAAGAGGAAAACCCTGATGCAATTGGTGGCGGTTATTCAACTGCCAAAAGATTTTACTCTCCGTTGGTTAAGAGTATTGCTGCCAGGGAAAATATCCCACTAAAAGAACTTGAACAGGTTTCGGGAAGTGGAAAGGATAACAGGGTGACCAAACAGGATATCCTGGGTTATCTGGAAACCAGGAAATTTGCAACGGCCGGTCCGGGCACTCAGCCAATTGCAGCTGCATCCCTGACCACGACGGATGCACCCAGGGTTACAGCATCCGGTAGTGATGAAATTGTGGAGATGGATAGAATGCGGAAGCTAATAGCCGATCATATGGTAATGTCGATAAAGGTTTCGCCGCATGTAACATCTTTCATCGAAGTGGATGTTACAAAAATTGTTAACTGGAGAAATGCCATCAAAGACCAGTTTCTGAAACGCGAAAATCAAAAAATCACCTACACACCGATATTTATTGCTGCCGCTGCAAAAACCTTACGCGATTACCCTATGGTCAATGCATCTGTTGACGGCACAAAAATTATCATTCGTAAAAAGGTGAATGTGGGTATGGCCACAGCCCTTCCAAATGGTAACCTGATTGTTCCTGTTATTAAAAGCGCCGATGAACTGAACCTCGTAGGAATGGCAAAAAAGGTGAATGACCTGGCTAACCGGGCACGCAAAAACAAACTCGATCCGGATGATATCCAGGGGGGGACTTTTACGGTGACCAACTTTGGGTCATTCGACAGCCTTACCGGAACGCCAATCATTAACCAACCCCAGGTAGCCATTC
Source organism: Bacteroidota bacterium (assembly GCA_013203545.1). Lineage (GTDB taxonomy): Bacteria > Bacteroidota > Bacteroidia > Bacteroidales > 4484-276 > JABMQA01. The sequence goes on along the minus strand of JABMQA010000861.1, from coordinate 204 downwards.
TGGGCCTTGGCGCTATAAAGAAACGTCCTGTAGTGCTCGAAACTGCGGATGGAGACGTTATCGCAATCCGGCACATTATGATTTTATCGCTTGCTTATGACCATCGCATCGTTGATGGTGCATTAGGAGGTATGTACCTTAAGCGTCTGAAAGATTATCTTGAAAATTTTGATGTGAACCAGTCAATATAATTTTGATACTTTT
>JABMQA010000860.1 GCA_013203545.1 Bacteroidota bacterium | reverse complement strand
ATGATAACATACTGCATCAACGATTTGCAAACACCGGCCGGGCATTTTTTGTCTTCAACATGGGCTATGTATTCGTTCCAGAAGTTGTCCATAGTCGAGAGTACCGGGTTGGGAGAACTTTGCCCAAGCCCACAAAGTGATGTGTCTTTTATGACGTTGCTTAAATTTCTCAGTTTCGCAAGGTCTTCCATTGTACCTTCTCCTTTGGTGATGGTGGTTAATAATTCATGAAGCCTTTTGTTTCCGATCCTGCAGGGGCTGCATTTACCACAGGATTCCTCAACCGTAAATTCCAGGTAATATTTGGCAACCGAAACCATGCAATCATCCTCATCCATAACGATCATACCTCCGGAACCCATCATCGAACCTGCAGCAATCAATGAATCATATTCGATGGGGATATCAAGGTGTTTTTCGGTGAGGCAACCGCCGGAGGGGCCACCTGTTTGTACTGCCTTGAATTTTTTCCCGTTTTGAATGCCGCCGCCAATTTCAAATATAACTTCACGCAAGGTAGTTCCCATGGGAACTTCAATGAGCCCAACATTGTTAATTTTACCGGCCAGGGCAAACACCTTTGTTCCTTTTGACTTTTCGGTTCCTATACCTGCAAACCAATCTGCACCTTTATTAATGATAGGAGGAATATTGGCAAAGGTTTCAACATTGTTTACATTGGTAGGTTTGCCCAGATAGCCTTCAACAGACGGGAATGGAGGTTTAAATGTCGGCTCGCCACGGCCTCCTTCCATCGAATGGATCAGTGCTGTTTCTTCGCCACATACAAATGCCCCGGCCCCATACCTCATTTCGATATCGAAATCGAATCCGGTTCCGAAAATGTCATTACCCAACAGGCCATATTCACGGGCCTGGTCGATGGCGATATTGAGCCGTTTTATTGCCAAGGGATACTCTGCCCTGATGTAAATCAAACCTTTGCTTGCATGAATGGCATATCCGCAAATGGCCATTGCTTCAAGCACAGCATGAGGGTCGCCTTCCAGTATTGACCGGTCCATGAATGCGCCCGGGTCTCCTTCGTCGGCATTGCAAACCACATATTTTTGATCAGCTACGCTTTTATTTGTTATTTCCCATTTAAGTCCTGTGGGGAAGCCACCACCGCCACGGTCACGCAATCCTGATTTTTTAATGATCTCGATGGTATCGACAGGTGAGAATTCGGTAAGAGCTTTTCCCAAAGCCTGATAGCCGTCGCGGGCCAGGTATTCATCAAGGTTTTCAGGATCAATAATCCCACAGTTCCTGAGGGCAATTCGTATTTGCTTACGGAAAAATCCAATTTGCTTACTGTCGGGCGCCTGCGCTATATTTTCAGGATCGCTGTATTGCAGGCTCTCTACCTTGTGCCCTTTTAATATGTGCCCCTCAACGATCTCCCCGGCATCTTCGGGTTTAACACCAATATATAAAGTGTTGTCAGGATGTACTTTTACAACAGGCCCTTTTTCGCAAAATCCAAAACAACCGGTAAGTACAACCTTTGTTTCCGTTTCGAGGCCATGCTTTTTAAGCTCGTTGTTGAGGTTGGCTTGTATCGCTTCGCTTTCAGATGCACGGCAACCGGTGCCGCCACAAACCAGTAAATGCATTTTTATTTGTTGTGTCATAGCGTGTTATCCGAATTAATATTTGTCAATGGATTCGTAATTAACCGGGATAATTCCTTCGATAAGTTCACCGTTTTTTATGTACTTCTCAATGATTTCATTAGCCCTCCCGGTGTCGACATAACCAAAAACAATCGGTTCCCCACCAGGGCGTTTAACTTCTATAGTCGGCTCAGCATAGCAATATCCCATGTCTCCGGTTTGTGAAACTATTGCCTCAATACCGCGTTTGTCCAATTCGTCTGTCATGTAATCCATCACAACTGTTGCCCCCGAGGCAATTCCGCTGGTTCCCATTCCTACTTTTATGTGGGTGAACTTTTCAGGGTCTTGGATTTTTTTTCCGAGGCTAAACCTTTTTTGTAGCTCTTCTTTTTTTAATCTTAAATCGGCCAATGACTTGATTTTTGCCATGATTGATCTGTTAATGTATTAATCGCTTGATTTAGTGAACTCTAAAGTCGTTATCTTTAAAGTATTTTACGGATGCAAAAATATGTTGAATAATATTGTTGACCAAGTTAATTGTGAATTAAATAACAATGTTAATAAAATAACATTACATCCATGAAAAATTGATAGAGAGCGGTTGGGTGAAACTTAAATTGAGAGGAATTTTTCCATTTTTGTTAGAAGAGCCTGTTT
>JABMQA010000859.1 GCA_013203545.1 Bacteroidota bacterium | reverse complement strand
GCATGATAACCCCGCCATCATGTTCAACAATCACAACGGTGTTGCCCGCATCCTTTAGTTTTTGAATAATTTTCATTAAGCGGCTCACATCAGCCTGGTGCAGGCCCAGTGTTGGTTCATCCAACACAAAGGTTACATCCGTTAAACCGCTCCCAAGGTTTGAAGCCAGCCGTACCCTGCGAACCTCACCACCCGACAACGACGATGTGGCCCTGTTTATGGGTAGGTATCCCAACTCCAGTTCATGAAGAATACCAAGCTTCTCCATTATTTTATCCCGCAATTGCTGGGAAACTTCCCTTGTTTTCAGGTCATTCACGGCATCTTCAAAGCCGTTAATAAAGAGGATGATTTCATCAATACTCCGAGCTGATAACCGGGCAATGTTCATTCCTATTAACCGGTATGAAAGCGCAAGCTTACACAATCGGGCGCCATTGCATTCCGGACAGGTTTCCGCCTTCATCAGGGGAAGCATTGCATCTCCCCTTTTATCTGCGTGTTTCCTGTTGTATTCCACATTCACAATGTTGGCAAAGCCCTGCCAATTTCCTGTAAATTGGTGACTGCCTTCCCGCTTGCCTCTTTTAAATTCCCAGGATACATCATAGGTTTCATCGCCTGTACCAAACATGGCTATCACCCTGGCTTCTTCGGAAAGCGCATTCCATGGAACAGCATAGTCAATATTCAGCCTGTTTCCGGCAGCTATAAGTGTATGAATATATTGCCCGTAGGGATCGCCGTAAAATTTACCCGTTTTGGTGCCGTCCAATGCTCCTGAAATAAGAGACTTATTTGAGTCCGTGACCAGCTTGTCAGGATCACAAACCATAACAATGCCCATACCGTCACAGGTTTTGCATGCGCCATGCTGATGGTTGAAAGAAAACAGGGACGACAATGGGGTGAGCTTGCTTTCTTTTGAAACACCCACTCGGGAAAAAAGCAGACGGAACAAATCATAAATACCGGTCATGGTACCAACGGTTGACCTGGGGTTGGTTTTTGCCCTTTGATTGCCAATGGCAAGTACAGGGGTGAGGCCCGAGACCTCATCAAATTCTGCCTTATCCTTTACGCCAATCATACTTCTGACATAGGGTGAAAAGCTTTCCAGAAAACGGTTGCGCCCCTCCGCATAAAGTGTATCGAAAACAAGTGAGGACTTGCCACTTCCCGAAACGCCGGCAACCACTGTAATTTTATTCTTTGGGAAATCTACATCAATACCTTTCAGATTGTGCGTTGTAACCCCTTTAAAGCTGATGAATCCTTTTTGTTTATCCTTTTCAATTTGCCCGGCTGAGGCTGATTCCGGGGCCGGCATTTTTGGCTTGATATAATCTGCCAGCGCTTTTCCGGTTTTTGATTCCGTAACCCGCATGATTTCCTCCGGTTTACCTTCGGCAACCAGGTAGCCGCCTTCGTTTCCGCTTCCGGGACCAAGGTCAATTATATGGTCAGCAGAAAAGATCAATCCCAGGTGATGCTCGATGAGAATAACCGTGTTGTTCTGGTCTATCAACCTGTTTAATGAGTCAAGTAGTACCCGGATGTCCGCATTGTGCAGGCCGGTTGTAGGTTCATCCAAAACATACAGTGTATGTGCCGAACCCGGCCGGGCCAGCTCCGAGGCCAGCTTAACGCGTTGTGCCTCTCCTCCGCTCAGGGTGGTCGATCGCTGGCCAAGCTTCAGGTATCCCAGGCCCAGTTCCGATAACATCGACAGGATATGGTGTGCCTGCCTCTGGCCGGAAAGAAATTCCATGGCTTCTTCGACAGACATCTCCAAAACCTCAAAAATACTTTTACCCTTGAATTTTACCTGTAAGGTTTCATCATTGAACCGCTTTCCATCACAGGTTTCACACAGTGTTTCCACATTACCCAGGAAATGCATGCCCATTTGAAGGTATCCGGCACCCTGACATGTTTCGCACCTGCCGCCAACCACGTTAAACGAGAACCTGCCTTTTTTCCATCCCCTTGCCTTCGATTCGGGCAGTGAAGCAAACAGGTCGCGGATATGATCGGACAACCCGGTGTAAGTAGCCGGATTACTTCTTGGTGTCCTCCCGATGGGCGACTGATCGATCATCACCAGTTTTTTGATGTGTTCCCGGCCCTCAATAGAATCATAATTGTATGGCCCTGCTGATTGCCCCTTCAACGCCAAACCAAGTGCATCGGATAAAACATCCCGGACCAGTGTTGATTTTCCGGCGCCCGAAACCCCGGTCACTACATTCATGGCGCCTGTTAAAAATGTTACATCAATCCCTTTCAGGTTATGGGCTTTTGCGCCGGATATTTTGATTTTACCGTTTCCTGACCTTCTCTCATGGTTTGTAATAAAAGAAACTTCCCCCCTCAGGTATTTTAGTGTAGCACTATTTGGTATGGAAAGGTTGGGGAGTTTTTCGGCGCTTTCGCTGAACAATACCTCGCCACCATGAATCCCGGCCTCCGGGCCAATATCTATAACATGGTCGGCCTGCCGGATAAAGTCATCCTCGTGTTCCACCACAATTACCGTATTGCCACCATTGCGAAGACGCTTGAGCACTTTCAATAGTTTTTGATTTTCGGATGCGTGTAAGCCGATGGACGGTTCATCAAAAATATAGAGGATGCCGCTGAGGTTGGATGTTACCTGCGACACGATGCGGAGCCGTTGTGCCTCTCCCCCCGAAAGCATCGTTGATTCGCGGTCGAGTGTGAGGTAATTAATACCCAGTTGATCAAAAAGTTCAATCCTGCTCAGCATAGAATGGATGATGGTTTGCTGTGCATCAGCAATCCCTTTAGCTGTGATGCTTTTTAGAAATCCGCCAAACTCAGAGATGGGCATGGCAGCCAGTTCATCAATGTGTATTCCCTGCCAGGATATTGACAGCGCCTTTTTATTCAGACGCTTGCCACCGCATTTTGAGCAGGTAAGCGAACGCACGAAACGCAGGATATTTTTATTTCGGTCGCGCTTCAGGATATTTTCCATGATGGGAAGGATTCCTTTATAAAATCCTGTGTCGCGGGGTTTGGCGGTTATCCCGCTCCAGCGCATACGCGATTCGAGTGTATGCTTTCCGAAAGGGATTTCAATTTTATCGCTTCCATACAAAACTATGTGTTTTTGATCAGGAGTGAGTTCATTCCAGGGAATATCCACGTTGAATCCCTCCGACTGGCAAACCTGGTCGAGGACATCCATGGTAACCTGTGAATAGATGATGTAACCACTTGGTGTGGTGATGACGAGGGCACCTTCACGCAAGGTTTTGCTGGGATCCGCAACCAGCAGTTCAGGATCGAGCCGGTCCCCGACACCAAGGCCCTTACAGTTTTCGCAGGCTCCGGCAGGTGAGTTGAAGGAAAAAAGATTTCTGTCGATCTTCCATTTGGAACCCTCATCATCGGGCACGCCCCACCTGGCAAATATCAAACGTAAATAATCATAGAGCCCGGTTAGTGTGCCAACGGTGGAACGTGGATTCCGTACAACCGATTTTTGATTCACGGAAATGGCCGGTGAAAGACCGGTGATCCTTTCCACATCAGGCCTTTTGAGTTTACCTAAAAACTGCCTGGCATAGGAAGAGAAGGATCCAAGGTAAAGGTTCTCAGCTTCCCGGTAGAT
>JABMQA010000858.1 GCA_013203545.1 Bacteroidota bacterium | reverse complement strand
GTGATGAGTGCGTTGAGCAAGGTTTGTGTTGTGTTTGGCGTGTTGCGTTGGGCGTTTGGGGTTGGGCGTTGGGAGTTTGGAGTTTGGAGTTGGAAGTTTGGAGCTGGGAGTTGGGCGTTCGGGATTTGGGACAATTTGGGCTTATTTATCTTTATCGGGTAAACCGTATGTTGATTCATCTTCTTTGACCATGAATTTTGAACCTCTTATTTCAGAAGACTGAAGATAACTCATAAAGTTTGTTATCATACCTTGAATGTGATCGGCGGTTTCATAAACTTCGTTGAAAGTATTTTCTGAAATATATCCGAAATCCATTGCACGGTAAAGCTGTGATTGAACTTCTGCTGCTGAACCTTTGGAAATGTTAAGAAAATGAATAAACTCCTTATTTCCACCTCTGGCAAACCCTTCAGCAATATTATCCATAATTGAAGCAGCTACCCTGCTAATCTGATCTTTTAGAGAATAATCCTGGGAAAACAGATTTTCCATAACAATTTCATGGATTGTTTTGTTGAGCCCTCTTGATAATTTCCAGGCTTCAATATCCTCAAACCTTTTAATTGTTGCCATTCGTCATACAATTTAGAGAAATTCAATTTCAGATTTTAATTAACTCCAAACACTAAACTCCAAATACTAAACTCTTAACACTAAACTCTTAACACTAAACTCCAAACGCCAAACTCACATCTCCCCACAGCTTCGCCACGTCAGTCACATGTGAACATGCTGACAGTGCATCAATATCACATTTATGATCAAAAAGTTACCTGTTGTTTTTTTTTAGAATTAACGGTGACAGTTACTGTCGATGAGCAAATGGAAGTTCCTCGGTCTTTCTATATTTTGGAGTAGCGTAAAAATATCTTCAGTAAAGTAAGCTTAGTTTTAAAACAGGTTGATTTTAATCACAAATTCGAGTAGCAAATTTACTCAATATTTAAAAAAAACAAACTAAAACCGAATATTTTTAACAAAAAACAGAACTATTTCACGAAATTTCTGATTCTGTGTACTATTTCGATGCTGTTTTTAGCATCAGCCAGTCCATAACCTTCACCGGCCAGGATTTTTTGGTAGGAGATGGTATGAAGGTCCGTAAACCCGCCACTGAACTCAATGTCTTCGCCTTCGACTTTTATGGAGCGGTATGTGCGTTGCCCGGTTTTACGTATCTCTTCAGGAATATCATTGATATCAAGGCTCAGGCGCCAGTTCACGCGTGCCTTCTCCAGTTCAAGATATCCGCTCACTTTGTCAGGCTGTGAAACTTCAACCTGTAAATCCTTTACCTTCCCGAATATCCAACCCAACATATCAAAAAAATGAACGCCGATATTGGTCGCTACTCCGCCCGATTTTTCGGGATTACCTTTCCAGGAGATAAAATACCACCTGCCCCTGCTGGTAAAGTAGGTAAGGTCAATGTCATAAACTTTATCAGCGGGGCCTTCATCAATCTTCTTTTTCAGCGCAACGATGGAAGGATGATGACGAAGTTGAAGCACGGTATATATCTTTTTACCACTCTCCTTTTCAATTTCCTGCAGGGCATCCACATTCCATGGGTTCAGTACAATGGGCTTTTCGCAAATGGCGTGTGCTTCATTGCGAAGTGCCAGCCTGATATGTGCATCATGTAAATAATTTGGAGAGCATATAGTTACAAAATGAATGTTCTGTCCGCTGTTCTTACGCCGTAATTTATCAAGGTGCCTGTCGAAACGCTCAGTCTCTGTAAAAAAATCTGCTTCCGGAAAATGGCTGTCCATAATGCCAACACAATCAAATGGGTCGAGAGCTGCAATTATTTGATTCCCGGTTTCTTTAATGGCTTTCATATGCCTCGGGGCAATATATCCTGCTGCTCCTATCAATGCAAAATTGTACTGTTTCATAATAATTTATTAGAGGTTTTAATATTTAGCCAAAACAACATGTTAATCGGTTTAATAAATTAAGTACCCATAACCATTAATCCAACCCTTTGGCCAGCAAGTCGATAATATGTATGGTTTTGATTGGCAATTGATGCTTATCAATATATCCCTGCTGATGCATCAAACAGGAGGAATCGGTGGAAACAATGTATTCAGCGCCGGTATCGATGGCATGATGTACCTTCTGTTGTGCCATAGCCGTGGAGATGGGTTCGTGCTTAACCGAAAACGTACCGCCAAAGCCACAACACTCATCGGTATTTTCCATCTCAATCAGTTTCAACCCCTTGATGTGATCAAGTAAAATCCGGGGTTCATTTTTTAATTGGTATTCACGCATTGCTGCACACGAATCATGATAGGTTACAACAGCATCAACATGGGATCCAATATCCTTCACACCCAACACATTCACAATAAAGTCGGTGACTTCAAATATTTTTCCCTTCAACTTTTTATATTCCAGATGCCAGGGTGAGTTATAAAACAGTTCATTATAGTAGTTGCGCACATACCCCACACAGGAAGCCGATGGGGCCACCACCATCCTTTCGCTCGAAAAGTCCCTGAGGAATTTCACGCCCAGTTCCCGTGCCTCATCCCAGAACCCACTGTTAAAGGCCATCTGCCCACAGCAGGTTTGATTGGTATTATAATACACCTGTACGCCAAGTTTCTCAAGGATCTTTACCATGTTAAATCCGGTTTCGGGATATACCTGATCAATGAAACAGGGGATGAAAATATCTACCTCCATGCGGTTTCGACTAAATTAATTGATGCTGCAAAAGTAAAATTTCCTGTCGTTTTACCAATTTAATGGACAAAAAAATATATTGATTGGGATTGGCAAGTTTCAGGTTGGAAGGTTTCAGGTTGGAAGGTTTCAGGTTT
>JABMQA010000857.1 GCA_013203545.1 Bacteroidota bacterium | reverse complement strand
TTTTATATTCAATTTTTAATTATTCTTTCAGGGGATTTATCCTTTCCAGTTTTCCGTTTTCAATTCGACGGTCGATAGATGATTTCATCGATTCACTTTTCTTTTGAAACAAGCTGACTTTCCCCTCCTTATTCAAAATTACTTCAAAATACTTCTTTTTGGTGAGATCTGCTGAAATTTCTTCGCAATGATTATCAGAATTAGATTCAAGGCAAATTTCCGTTGGCTTTATTCCGAGTGGTGCAAAGTAGGAAACGAATGATTTCGATTTCAAACTACATATCATTTTTTTGTTAATGTACAGGTTAATGTTTTGCTCTTTAATTTTTGTTGTATAAAAAATCAACTCAGTTTTATTCAATGGCAGAACCTGGTCTACTGATGCGTCAATCGGAACCGGCATACCGGTTGATATGTCCACTTTATAATTCTGATTCAAAATATTATAATTATATTTGGTTGTTAATGCACCAATATAGGCTCCAACCAATGAGCCTGAGAAACCACAAACCGTAATGGCGGCAAATATTCCTGCGGGGTAGAGTGCCGCAAAACCGAGACCTGCCCCTATCAAATAACCTATTCCTGCGCCTTTTCCAAATCCCGAGTGTTTTTTAAAAGAAAGCATTTTATCGATGATGAAGGTATTTTGTCTGGTCTCAACCGGAATGAACATATCACCAACCTGAATATAAAGTTTATCATTAAAGCAAACGCCCCAGACATCGCCGGCATCAATTTTCGTTTTTTTGAATTTAAATTTATGATAATCAAGTTCTTTATAGACATTTTTAATTAGTTTCGGGTGGAATGTGGTTACTGTATCAGCCAAATTATCTCTGAAGCCGTTAAAAGTATAGTAAATACAATTCCTGTGATAAATAACTTCCGTTTTCATTAAAGACTCGTGATCCAGAGAGTTCATGTACAATTCATCTTCAAATGCCTCCTTATGATACCCCCAATCATTGTTCATTCGATGAATAAATTCAATAAAGACATGTTCAATGGCTTCTGTAATCATTTCATCAATATTTTGTTTTCGGGCCTTTGCTGAAGAATTAATATAATAACCGGCAATGAACTCATGGTAATACCTGCCATCAACTTTTGTATAAAAATCCAAATTTATTTCCAATATCCTATTGAGTCCATTATGACCACCATGGTCTGAAATTTGAAATTTATTGATTTTTATTATGAGTGGAGTATTTCCAGCTGTTATAATAGAATCAGGCTTAAAAAGCGGAATCAGGGCAGCACCTAATTCGTTCTGCAAATTTACCGGTTTTATTTCATCGATTGAGCCATCGAATACATATCCAATATAACGCTTCCCCTCTCTGACATCTATTATCTCGATAACATTGTAATTATTATCTGGAGGCTCCAATTTATGACCATCCAGTGAAACGATAAGGTTCTGGGTTAGTGAAGCTTTCAACAAGAGTAAAGAGAGACTAACTAATAGAGTGATTTTTGTGTAATTCATTTTAGTGATGTGGTTTATCCAATATTTTGGATAGAAAAGCATCTGTTTTAAAAATTTGAACTGATCGCAAAATTGAGCCCCACTGCAAAGACAAACCCTCCCGGCCTTAGAATTTGTAAAACTTGCTTGGAGGATTCGCTCAACTCTACATTGTCATACAAGGTGTAATAATCTTCGGTCTTCAGCGGGATAGCGTAACCTCCTTCGATATATATGCGGTTTCGTTTTCCCATTTTCCATGCCCATCCTGCCGTGAAAAAAAAGTTTCCGACCGGGTTTAAATCCATCCTTACAGTTTCATTTACTCCTGATGACACTTCGAACTCCGATTCAAAATCCTTTAAACCTGAATTTTGTGAATAACCGGTTTTTGAATAAAACCCGTAAAATCCCTTTGGGCAATACCTGATGTTGAGGGCATACTTGAAACCCCAACTGCTTAGACCCAGACCGCCACCAAACGAAAGCTTTTTGGTGATACCAACATCAACTTGGGCGCCAAGCAAGCCAACCATATTGTTGATGCCTGTACTGATCCCGAGATACGAACGGGGTTTATCCGTTTCATAATTAAGGAAGGGATTAACAACACTTTGGCAAAAAACAGCCGAAAATAGAAGCCCGAAAAAACAGATGAGCATAATTTTTTTCATTCTTTATTTTTTTTAATTCAACCAATTTGTTACTTTATGAGTTAAACTGTAACAAAACTAAAGAAAATTTTTCCTATTTCTGACCCGGTCATGATGAAATATTCTTTTTTCATTACGAAATGTCCCTATTGGATGAGAAAATATGTTTTTCCAGGGAAATGAAATAGTGTCGAAGCGGATGTACGGGAATAATTTTTGGACTTAGGGTTGGCTCAAAAAAAACTTCTCATTTTTATAGGTGTCTTTTGTGGTTATTCTGAATTAAAAGTCTCGCCATATACCTATCAATCAGAACATTGGTGAACTCCGGTAATATCGTGCAGAGCTACCGGCTGGTTTCAACCACTTCATAATCTTCAGTTATCAGCAAATCAGCCATAGGTTTCAACGATTGCACCATCCTATGCTCCTGCGCCAGGATGGCCCAACGGACTTCGTCCATTACTTCCTTGCCGCGCGTATCCTTGGTATGTTTTTCTTTGGTTTGCAGATAGGTGAGTTCGATGAAAACCCTCACATCGGCAGCCTCCGCTTTTATGGCATACAATCCATCCACGATCAGCATCTGAACTTCGCTGAAGTCGGTGGTAAGGGTATCCACCTGTTCGGTAACGAGGTCAACACATGGCATAGTGGAAACCCTGCCGGCTTTGAAGTCTGCAATGTTTTTATCTATTTTATCCCACTCATACTCGTTGTAACCAACAACCTTTTCGATCCCGTTTTTAACTCGCCATTCCTTTCGTTTAAGGGGGTGGGTCTTATAATAATTATCTGTATGAATGGGCTTGGCAAATATTTTTTCACCTCGCAGCAGTTTTGCCAGTGAATGTGCCAGTTCGCTTTTACCGGAACCCGATTCGCCGGATATGGCGATGATCATCCTGTCCTTTTTGTTTTTCAGGACATATTCCATGATTTTTTCAGCAGCACACTTGTGCTTTTCGGTGATTAACAGTATGTCTCCTAACATAAGCCTTTAATTTCGATGTATTATAAATGATACAAACTTTGATCAAAATCAATAAAAAATCAGCATGTTTTTTTCAACCTTATCTGTGCAATTTTATGATTGTGTCATTTGCGGCCTTAATAAATATCTTTTTATTACAAGCAGATTGTTAACCTTCTGTTGTTAGTAAGGTTATGTTGAACACCATGTACAACAACAGGCATTTCGTCCTGTACTCCTGAATAGTCGATCTCAATTTCCTCATTTCCAATACCGATTATAAAGCTATTCCCCTGTAATGTCAGGTTGAAACTAATTTTGCGCCAGTGGTCCGGCAGGTTTGGATTGATGGTAAGTTGCCCATTCCTGATGTCAACTCCGGCATAAGTTTGCAGGGCTACCAGGATTGTTCCTGCCATCACACCCGAATGGATACCTTCACCGGTTGTTCCACCCTGAATGTCGTTATAATCGCTGGTAAGTGCATCCAGGTAAAGCTCCCAGCTTAACTTTTTATCGTCGATCATATTGGCTAATTGGGCATGCACCACCCTTGACAATGTGGAGCCATGTGATGTTCGTTGCAGGTAATATTCCAGGTTGTCTTTAAGGTAACCAGGCTTCAATTTATAACCCAATCGGTTTAAAATATGGGTCACTTCCTGTTCGGGGAGATTGTAGAAGGTCATCAGGGTATCGGCCTGTTTGGCCACTTTGTAATCGTCGGCTGATTTTCTTTCGGATTTAAGCAGCCTGTCCATCCGGTAAACGTTGCCATATTTCTCACGAAAATAATCCCAGTCAAGCTCTTTAAGTTCTAAATAACCATCGTATTGTGCGAGGATATCATGTTCGATGACGATGTTAAGGTGTTTGGAGATGTCCTTCCAACCATTGAGTTCAAAGTCTGTTAAACCAATTTCTGCTTTGATACCTGATTGCACTTTTTCGTCGAATGCATCGAGCAGGTCGAAGGCCCTATCCATCGACCAGGCTACCATCAGGTTGGTGTAAGTGTTGTCTTTAAGACCGCCTTCATTTGAGTTAGGATAGGCTTCATGGAATTCATCAGGGCCCATTACATTTTTGATGGAATAGCGGCCTGTTTTTTCATCCCGGAAGGTTTTACCTGCCCAGAATCGGCATATCTCCAGGAACATTTCGGCACCATATGCCTTAATAAAATCTTTATCGCCTGTGATCTTGAAATATTCCCAGATGTTATAAGTAATTGCAAGTGATACATGGCGTTGCAGGGAGCTGAAATCGTCACCCCATTTACCTGTCAACGGATTGAGGTGTATGACCTGGGTTTCTTCCCGGCCGTCACTGCCACTTTGCCAGGGGAACATAGCACCTTTGTAACCATATTCACGGGCATATTCTCGCGCTTTGTCAAGCCTGCGGTAGCGGTACATCAACATCGACTTTGCTGCATCAGGGAAGTGCATGGCATAAAAAGGAAGGATGAACAATTCATCCCAGAAGATGTGACCCCGGTATGCTTCACCATGCAGGCCACGTGCAGTAATACCGGCGTCAATTTTATTATTATGCGGTGAAAAGGATACCATCAGGTGGTATAGGTGCATGCGAATGAGCTTTTGGGCCAGACGGTCACCTTCAATTTTTATGTCAATTTTATCCCATATCCTTTTCCATTCGGTTGTGCTTTCATCAAGCAGCCAATCGAATGACTCCACGAGCATAGTATCCACCTTGGCTTTGTGAAGTGGCTTTTTAGTATCATCAACCTTTGAAGTGTAAATTGCTGCAATCTTTTCGATCTTCAAAACCTGTTGCTTTTTCAATTCCATTTCAAAGGTACTTTCAAC
>JABMQA010000856.1 GCA_013203545.1 Bacteroidota bacterium | reverse complement strand
TAAAAAACATGCTGATAACCGCTTTTACTTACTTTTGGGCAAACAACATTTGTTACGATTGAAAAATACCGGAAGTAACCCATTTTACCGACTCCTGAAAACCTGGCACCCTGTACGATTCCAGGGAGCAGGAAAAAAAACGCGATATTTTGAAGGCTGGTATTTTAAAAATATTTCTGCATCGGCAGATAATATATTGTCAATTATTCCAGGGATTTCCATTGTTGATAAAAACAACATGCATGCTTTTATCCAGATCATCGACGGTAAAACCACCGAAACCTGGTACATCAAATATCCCCTGGAGGAATTCAGTTATTCAAAGCAAAAATTTGAAGTGGCAATTGGGAAAAATCACTTTAGTTACGATGGGTTCCATTTGGATATTGATGATGAGGGAATAAATGTAAAAGGAGAAGTCCGGTTCAAAAACATCCGGCCCCTTAAGAGTACCCTCCTGAATCCGGGAATTATGGGGTTGTATTCGTTTATTCCTTTTATGGAGTGCTATCATGGGCTGGTGAGTATGGATCATGGTCTTGAAGGAGGGTTGAAGGTCAATGGAAGCGAAGTTGATTTTTCAGGCGGCAGGGGCTATTCAGAAAAGGACTGGGGCCGGTCGATGCCATCTGCGTGGATATGGATGCAATCCAATCATTTTGAAAAGACAGGGACTTCTTTCATGCTGTCTGTTGCGAAGATCCCCTGGTTGGGGAGTTCATTTACCGGGTTTTTATGTGTGTTGCTGCTCGAAGGAAAGCTTCACCGGTTCGCAACCTACACCGGGGCAAGACTTACACATCTTGAACTGGGAGATGAAATTATTGCTATTGAGGTAAAGGATAAACAATATCATCTGATAATGAATGCCAGTCATGCCGGCCGGGGCATACTTGCAGCTCCGTTGCATGGCGCTATGGACCGCCGCATTGCCGAAAGCGTTGATGCGATCATCGATCTCACCATACTTGATAAAAGTGGAAATGTTTTCTTTTCAGGAAAAGGAAAAAATGCCGGCCTGGAACTGGTAGGTGATACGGGGGAATTGCCGGTGTAACCAGAAAGGATGCCATCCCTCAATCGGGAAATACCACTTACAACAAATAAAGTTTTGGATGATAGGTCAATAGGAATACTAAAAGTCCAGGGATGGCATCCATCAGTCTGGGTATTTTTCAAACCACCTCAAACGGAATTTCCATCACCACCTTTGTACCTGTAGCTTCGCCGGATTCATTTTTTAAATCAATGATGCGGAGTTCGATTTTCTTTTTCAGTTTTTTATTTAGCACTTTTAGCCTGTCGAGGGTAATGGCTGTTGCCATGGATTGATGGTTGAGGCTTTGTTTCGATTTTATTTCACCGGCTTTTTCCCTGCCGATGCCATCATCCTCAACCTCAAAAATGATCAGGTCGCCCGAAAGCTGAAACCGGATTTCGATATGGCCCATATCTTTTTTGTGCCTCATGCCGTGTTCGATGGAGTTTTCGATGAATGGCTGAGCCAGCATAGGCGGGATGGTGAGCGACTCGGTTTCGATTTTCGGGTCAACGCTCACGGTGTAATCAAATTTTTTGAGATAGCGTATCTTTTGCAGCGCCAGGTAGCTCTCGATTGTTTTAATCTCGTTTTCGATGGTGATGTATTCATGTGATGAACCATTCAGAATATTCCTTACCAGGGTCGAGAATTTGGCCAGATAGATGCTTGCTTTTTCTGACTCTTCCTCCACAATCAGATGCTGGATGCTGGAGAGTGAATTAAAAATGAAATGGGGATTCATTTGCGAACGCAGCAGACGCTGTTCGAGCTGCATGGCTTTTTGCGAATGTTTGAGTTTATTCTGCCTGATCAGCAGCCAGGCCAGGATAATTCCAATGAATTATATTCCAGCCAAACCAAATAAGAAAAATCTGGATTGACGGATTTTTAGTTGGTTTAATTGGTTTTCTTGTGAAAGGTTTTCGATTTTCCGATCCTTAATTTCAGTTTCATAACCCAGTTCAAGGTTGATGAGTTCGCGGGCTTTTTCTATTTGGCGCAATGTATCAGAAAATGCGTGATATAGTTCAAAATATTCCAGCGCCTCACCCTGTTGGTCAATGGATTTCAGCAATGCTGATAATTCATAGCAAACTAATGCCGCTTCACCCTTTGCCCACAATTTTTTTGGGTTTTCCGAGAATATTTTTATATTACCAGGCCAGGCATCTGCAAGCCATTCGGAATCATATTTTTTATCAGGAGATGCATAATACTGCCCGGAAGCATTTATTTTCATCACATTATTAATCGCCAGTTTGTAATATTCAACCGCTTCTTCATTCCTGTTTTCACTGATCAGTATTTTGGCTATTCCCCGGGCACAGCGCGTAATGGTGAACCGGTAGGATAACTCCTGTGCTTTTGCTATTCCATTTTTATAATAATACATCGCCGAGTCATTATTGCCCGACAGATAATAAACCTTTGCCAAATCAGCAACATTAATGGCTTTATGCAGCATTACATCTTCGCTATTGTCGTTAAGAAAGCTGTTTGATTTATATAAATACCTGATTGCTGAATCGTACTGCTGCTGGTTACAACAGGCCAGCGAAAGTGATGAATTGAACCCGGCCAGATAGATCGGTGGCATCTGTGTGGCTTCACCAATTCCAATGGCTTTTCTCAGGTATTGTTTTGCCAAAAGAGGCTGGGTGTCGCCATGATTATATAAAAACCCAAGCAGATAATAAAAAAATGCCAGATCTTCACTGCAACCGCATTTTTGGTATAAATCGATTATTTTTTGGTAGTACCCGACAAACTTGTTTTTATTTCCGGTAAAATAGAAAACGATAATTACTCTCAGATAGCTTCTTGCAGCCTCCCTGTAATTTCCCACTTCTTCAAAAAGCCGGGCTGCATTGTAGTAATTTTCAAGTGCCCCCGAAAAATTATTGCTATAATAAAACAGGTCTCCCCGGTTTTGGTGAGTCCCTGCCAGCCCGTTAGTGTCATTGTATTTTTCGGCTAATGCAGCTTCCTCTGCAATGAGCGAATCACATATACCAGGTTCATAATAGGCAACAAATCGAACAAGGTTGAAAATGGCATCTGCCCGATCGATACCTGCAGAATGATCGAGAATATTTTGTAAACTGTCGCGGGTATGGAAATATTCCTGCTCAGAAAGGGCAACGGCGTTTAAGGCTAAAAACAGGATTAAAAATAGCGTGATAAAATATCTCATCTGTATTTATTTACTCGCTGAGTTCGTCCAGTAACCCTAACAATATTTCCCGCTTCCGTGATGCCACCGGAATTTTTTGATCGTTCGACAAAATCACAGTTCCACCTTCGGCTTTATCAAGCCGCTTAATATGCGACAGGTTGATCAGAAACGACCGGTGCACACGGTAAAATCCGGAACCGGCCAGCATTTCGTCAAAATCTTTAATTGGTCTGGAGGTCATGATCTCCTCTCCTTCAGTGGTGAAAACCATACAGTAACCACCGTCCGATTCACAATGGGTAATGTTATTCTTATCCAAAAGATGGATGCTCTCCAAAGTTTTGATCACAATTTTTTTACATTGTCTGTCTTCTGCGTTCAGGTTGGTTTCGAGGGCCTCAAGCTTCACGCGCAACTCCTGCCGGACAACTTGCTGTGCTTTTCCGACTGCCTCTGCAAGTTCTTCGGGATTCACCGGCTTCAAAATATAATCCAGCGCACTTACTTTAAAAGCCTGTACGGCAAACTCGTTGTGCGCCGTGATGAAGATGACCTTGATACTCGGGATGTTCAAATTTCTTCAGCAGGTCGAAGCCGGTGCCGTCTTCCAGTTCAATGTCAAGCAGGAGCAGGTCAGGATGATGCCGGTTGATCAACTCATAAGCTTCGGCCACACCGGCAGCTTCACAGGTTACCACAACCTGCGGACAATATTTGAGGAGGAATTTTCCCAGGGTTTTTCTTACATGCTCCTCGTCGTCGATGATGATGGTTTTCAGCATCTTCACTTTTTTAGTCTTTTCAAAAGTAAGAAAATTCATTGGAGTTGATGTTATTAAAACTTTTTTCGGTTCTTTATCTTTCGTAAGGCCACTCCATAGCGCGTCTTTTCTTAATCAGGGACTGCCATGTTTTTAATTCACGGGGTGACCTGAAGTCACCCTGTGAATGGCCGGTACACCGGACGACCCGGTTAATTTTTAATCATCTTTGTAGCAATCAGTTCACTCCCCACTTGCAAACGGCAGAAGTAAATGCCCCGGGGAAGGTGTTCGGTATTCAAATGGATGGAATGTTTTCCGGCAGGTAAAACCTGATTCTCTGGTAGGGAGCCTTCATGGTGCGTCCCAACATTTTTGCCCGTGGAATTGAAGATCTGAATGAAAACCTCTGCCGCTTCAGGCAAGTTAAATGTTACGCTGATGAATGATGAAAATGGATTTGGGAAACATTGAACATTGAATTTCGACTTTTGATCAGAGGGACCCACACCAACAGTACCTCCGTTTTCTGTGTGCAGAATGATTGAACTATCCCCGCATATCCAGCCATAGTTTTCATCAACAATTGAAATGCTATATAAATCAGCTATTGTTCTACTTTCCTGATATACCCATGTTTCGCCTCCATCTGATGTATGTAAAATAGTTCCATTGTCACCTACTGCCCAACCAAAATAAGAATCGGCAAATACAATATCATTAAGTATTGGGATGGTATCACCAAGTTTTTGTGACCATGTAAGTCCACCATCATTTGAGGAATATATATTCCCTTGTGCGAGATCAAAACCAGCTATCCATAGAACACTTTCATCAACAATGCATAAAGAATGACAATAAAAGTCCAGGTATTGCACTCCCCATGTATTTCCAGCATCAGTTGTGATTTCCAAACGATTACCTACTGCCGCCCATCCTAAATCTTCGTTAAAAAATTTAATTTCGGCTTGTTCTGCGTACAAACCTGCGCTTCCTTCATCTTTTATAACCCAATCATTTCCTCCATTATTTGTATAAAATATGTCATAATAAACGGGACCTATTCCACTTGGTTTTATTCCAATAGTCCATCCATTCAAGGAATCTAAAAAGAATACACTTGTCAAATTATATTGTGTATTTATGTAATTACCTACCCAATTACTGCCGCCATCCTCAGTTTTATAAACGGAACCCCACCATACACCCCACCCATGATTTTGATCGACAAAATATAAACTGTTCATGGGTATTAACAACCATTGAATTGAATCTTGCCAACTGTACCAATTGGCTCCTCCATCATGTGTACGATAATAATTTCCATTTTCAGGGTAGGTTTCCCAACCTTCACCATTTGCCCAGCCATTAATCTGATCAATAAAGAAAACATCATTCAGATTTAAAGTGTCTGGGTAATTTGGGTTTTGTTGAATCCATTGTGCTGAAAGTAAGTTTGACATCAATAAAATTGCTGTAAAGAGTGTAAATTTTTTCATGATGTGTGTCTTTTTAGTTTTATTTAAAAATCGTTTTTATTGATTTCGATTATTCAGAGTTTGACTTTGAGTCACCCCGTGAATTTAGCCCGGCTAATGCTTGATTATCTTTTTAACCACTACCTCATCCCCCACGTGCAAGCGGCAGAAATAGATACCCTGGGAGAGGTGGCTTAAATTACCGGTTATTGATTGATGCCCCTGGGTAAGCTTGCCTTCAAATATCCTGGCCAGTTCCCGCCCAACAATATCGAGTATCTGAATGTTGACTTTTGTTTCCGACTTTAATGCAAACCTGATGTTTACATCTGATGCAACAGGGTTTGGAGAAATACTAAATTCGACAGGGCACATATTTTCTGCGATTCCGGTGTTTATATCATACCAGACTTCCCAGCCATTGGCCCTGGTGTTGTTATTGGTGGTGAAGGTGATGAACATCTTTCCGCTGGGCGAGGTTACCGGTTCGGGCGAATCTTCCCAGGTTCCGCTTATCTCTGCAAGTAATTCCTGGTTTTCGTAGTCAAATATTTTCAGGATATCATATCCTTCTTCGGTGTCAAAATAGTTAAAATTCAAGGTAAGTGGTTCGGTAATTCCCGGAACAATTGTCCACATACAAATAGTTCCGTTGTAGTAATTAAAATTAACACTGCCGTCATCAAAGGTTGCAATTGGGGCAGTTAATTGGGTCATTCCACTACACCATACCGGTTGTTCACAATGGTAGTTGAGATAAAAACCGGGGGCAGTATTTTGCCCATCGGTAACAAATTCAACAAAAACTTTATTTCCTGTAGATTCAATATCTTCTGGAATAGCATATCCGTTCAATTCGGCAAGCAAGGGAGCAGTATTATCTTCTCCATCATAGATGTATAGCCTGTCACCATCATTAAACAGGTCCAAACGTTTTACCATTATTGTAATGTTGGTTACCGAATCATATTCAGTTTGCGGCTCGATGAGCCACAAGGCCTGGGTGTTGTTGAGATAGTCATTTACAGGGCCACTGCCATCTGTTATGCTTCCTTCCACGGTATTTAGTGTGTCTGCTCCGCTGGCATAAAAGGGATAATTGAATTGCACTGTGTCGGGCTGAATTATACTAGAACAAAATTGATGGGAATTATACCCAAGAATATTATCAAGTGTATAGTAACCATCAGAGATACCACCCCAGCCAAAATTAAAGTGAAAATATTCCTCATCCTGGTACCCATCACAGATAAAAAAATGTCCAATATCAGGATATTGTGAATAGCCGGCATAAAAAACAGGACTAGCTGCATCAAGCATATTCAGTATGTTATTCTTCCATTCTACCCCCGACATACTGTCAGAATAAAAGAAGGTGGATGGTATCAACTTAAAATGATAGGAAAGTGAATCAAGGGCTAATTGATGATTTTGCATAAATAAGTTGCCTGGGTATGAAATATCGGTACCAAAATCCGTGAGATAAGATACTGAAAAATGATATATATATTCAGCAATAGCTGTATTTGCAGTTTCCGGATCATCCACCATTTCATTATATCGATACCAGGTATTTTCGTAATCAGCAGTTTGAACTCCGTATTGTGGATTTGATTCAGGAGTATAAGAAGTGTACCCTTGTCCGTGATCTGGCCACCTCCAGTAATAAGCAATCTGAGCCATTGCTGTGGCATGACATCCAGTGAGTGAATTTGAAGGACAATAATAATTAAAGGGAAAATCCTGATCCCATAAAGTCGTTATCAAAGGTTCCACTTCTTTGCTGTTTAATGCAGGTTTGGTTGAAATAAAACTATTATCAAGAAAATATGCCCAGTGGTCTGTAATACTTTTTTCGGGTTCAATTTTATTTTTTCGGGCATAGCTTACCTGGTCTTCATATTGCCTAAACCAATATTGCACATTGGGCGGCTGGTTTTCGGCCACAAATTCATGCTTTAACGAGTAACCCAAAACAGGTGCAAGGCAGTCATCGGCGGGTACGATAACAAAGCCCCCTTTATTAAAATGAAAAACATAGTAAAATACTTCACCCTCTCTCTGTTTGATAAATGTATATTGCATGTGCAGGTCGTCAAAACTGACGGCCCCTTCGTACTGGTTGTACTTCTCAATATAAAAATTGAGGGCTACCTTTTGGGCGGTTTCCAATGGAACAAATCCGGCAAATACCGGCATACTGAACAAAATTGTCAGCAACAAGAATGTAATTTTAGTTTTCATGATGTATTTGTTTTAAGTTAAACTGATTAATCTGAGCATAAAGGTACGGTACCAAAATTGCAAAATGTTGGAAGATGTATAAACGCCTGGGATAATCTTATAAACGCAGGTAATTTGGCTGTGAACGCGGGGGAAAAAACAGTTTATTGAGGTTTGGTTGGCAAAGCCCAAATTTTGTGTAAACGAATATTTTGCTGTCAGGTTCTCCGTAGTGACGAACAATCGGAGGTTAATGGTGAGGATATGCGTTGGGTGGGAGTAGTGGTTGTCTCATAACCCTTGGGTCCCGGTCATTTCGATCACGCCTTGGCGTGAGAGAAATCTATTCCGTATTGTCATTAAAATTTGAGGTCCTTATTTTAATCCTGGTTCCCGCCTTCAGACCCCAACAGCCATTTCCAGACAGGCAGCACCTGGATGGTTGATCCATCTTCGTGTATTTGATCTTCTTCATCTTCAGTGATGATAAAACCTTCGGTGAGTTGATGGGTCCGCATCGCTTCCGTCAAACCGTTCATTTCCCGTTGCCTGGTGCCCTGGTTTTCGAGCGTTTTACATACCTGGATGGCTTTTGTTACTTTCCCGTTTTCAGTAAATGAAAATGGAAATAATTCGGATTGGTTAAATCTGCCCGTAAGATGTGTGCCTAGCTCCATGCTTAGCATTCTGGCATTCGATCCGGTGATATACACTTTTTGGCCCTCGTTGTGTAGCCGCCTCACAAATCTTTCCCAACCTTCAATATTTTGTATCTCATCAAAATACCAGGTTTTTTCCGGTTCGTACAATTCGTGAAAAGATTCGTATAGTCTTTCGAAATCTTCACTTATAACAATTATTGTTAAATAGTAATTAGCAAAATAAATTAAAATCACTAATTACTAATTAGTAAAATTGAAATAAGTTTTTTCTGAATTTTCTTCCACCTTACCCCACATGAGCCTTTAACACGTTCTCAATTTGTCCGATCAGATAAAAACGGAGGTTGATTAATTTGAAAAGCTTTGTAACAAATCCAAACATGATTTCAGTATTATTTGTCATAATGTACAACATGATTGTGGCGTTTCTTGTCATAATGTCTAATATGAATGTGATTCAATTTGTCATAATGTACAAGATGATTGTGACTATGATTGTAAAAATGTTCAATTTAGGATAAATGAATTTACCTATAACTCAAATTCACATTCAACAACCTTTCAACCTCTTCAACAGAAAGATTTTTACGCTTTGCGTAATCCTCTACCTGGTCTTTTGATATTTTACCAAGATTGAAATATTGTGCTTGCGGGTGGGCAAAATAATAGCCGCTAACTGACGCTGCCGGGTACATGGCATAGTTCTCTGTGAGATGAATGCCACATTGTTGTTCGGCTTGCAAAAGGTTGAACAATACCTTTTTTTCGGAATGTTCGGGGCAGGCCGGATAGCCAGGAGCCGGACGAATGCCCTGGTACTTTTCACGAATTACCTCTTCGATTGGAAGGCTCTCATCCGGAACATAGCCCCAGAATTCCTTCCTAACCCTGTGGTGCATCAGCTCTGCAAATGCTTCGGCCAGGCGGTCGGCAAGGATTTTTATCATGATGGCTGAATAGTCGTCGTTTTCTGCTTCGTATTGTTTTACCCATTTTTCAAGACCGAAGCCGGCGCTTACGGCAAAGCCTCCGATGTAGTCCTGTTTTCCGGTTTCCTTTGCAACAATAAAATCCGAGAGGCAGAGGTTGGGGATATCATCTGGTTTTTCCTGTTGGTTTCTAAGAAATCTGAAGGTGGTTAAGGGTTTTTCCTGATTTTCCCCGGCGAACAACTCCACATCATCACCAACAGCCGC
>JABMQA010000855.1 GCA_013203545.1 Bacteroidota bacterium | reverse complement strand
ATCATCATGAGCGGGAAAAGGCTTACCAACCTGGTTAATGATATCCTCGATTTTTCCAAGATGCGTAACAACGAATTGGCCTTACAGAAAAAACCCGTTGACCTAAAATCAATTTTTGATGTGGTCATCGAACTGATATCTACCCTTACCAAAGGAAAGGATCTTAAACTGATAAATAAAATTTCCTCAGATTTACCCAATGTAGATGCTGATGAAAACCGTATAAAACAAGTCATCTATAACCTCGTTGGAAACGCCATAAAATTTACTGATTCTGGAAGTGTTGTCATAACAGCCATACAGGAGAACGGAATGATTGCCACTTCGGTTACCGATACCGGAATTGGTATCCCCGGGAATAAGCTCGAAGATATATTTAAATCATTTGAACAGGTTGATGAGGTTGATACACGGTCGTATGAAGGTACAGGCCTGGGACTGGCCATTACAAAAAATCTGGTTCATTTGCACGGGGGTACTGTAAGTGTGAAGTCAACTCCTGGTAAGGGATCCACTTTTACCTTTACATTGCGAATATCAGATCAACAGGCAAAAGATAAATATACCAGTGAAATTGCCAATCTCAGGAGATATGATATTACCGGATTGGATGATGCATTGGAGGAAATGCCGGTTAGCAATGGTAAAAACCACATTCTGATTGTTGACGATGAGCAGATCAATCAGCAGGTATTGGCAAATCTGCTCAGTATGAACAATTATGCTTTCACTTCGAAATATTGCGGCAAAGATGCCCTTGATTTGATTTACAGCGGTGAAAAGTTCGAAATGGTTTTGCTTGATGTGATGATGCCCAAAATGTCGGGTTATGAGGTTTGTAAAAAGATCAGGGAAAAATACCTGCCCAGCGAGTTGCCAATCATTATGCTAACTGCAAAAAACGAGATAAGCGATTTGGTTGAAGGGCTTTCATGTGGCGCAAACGATTACATTCCAAAGCCATTTATAAAAGATGAATTATTAACCCGTATGAAGACCCACCTTAACCTGTTGAAAATTAATTCGGCCTATGAGCGGTTTGTTCCTCTTGAATTTCTCCGTACACTGGGGAAGGAGTCCATCATTGATGTAAAACTGGGAGACCAGATTCATGAGGAAATGACCGTATTTTTCTCTGATATCAGATCTTTTACCAATATCTCAGAAAAAATGACACCTAAGGAAAATTTCGATTTCCTGAACGAATATCTCAGTAATTGTATCCCTGCCGTGTTGAATAATCACGGATTTATTGATAAATATATTGGTGATGCCGTGATGGCAATTTTCCCAAAGGATCCTGAAAACGCGGTTAAAGCGGCCATCGACACCCAGCGCCAACTGGAAGTTTATAACAAGCACCGTAAAGAGAAAGGGTTGGATGAAATCCGCATAGGCATTGGACTGCACACAGGACCGGTAATGCTGGGCACCATCGGAAACGAGGACCGGATGGATGGCACGGTAATTTCTGATGCTGTTAACCTGTCATCAAGGTTGGAAGGCCTGACAAAACAGTTTGGGGTTTCATTGGCCATAAGTGAGAACACGTTTAAAAAGATCAAAAATGCCGGATCGTACAATAGCCGTTTCCTTTGCAGGGTAAAAGTGAAGGGAAAAGAGAAATCAGTTGCAGTTTACGAAATATTTGATGGGGATAACGAGCAAATCAGAACCCTGAAACAAAAAATTAAGGAAAACTATGAGGCCGGCATCAAACACTACCTGAACAAAGAATTCTCAAAAGCTGTTGCCGACTTTGACAATGCCCTGAAAATTCACCCCAGCGACATCACATCAAAAAGATATCTTCGTTTATCAGCTCAATATGTTGTAAACGGTGTTCCAGAGGATTGGGAAGGAATTGAGTCGGTTGAAAAATAATTTCTGCTCTTTCTTTTTGGTTATTTGAGGAAAATTCACTATTATTGGTGGCTCTTGTTGTGAAATTTACTATTGCTACAATATTCTTATCTGTTACCTTCACTTGATCTTTGAAATGGCAATCCAATAAATTATTAAATAAAACACCAGACATCTATGAAAAAAATTACAATTTTGTTAGGATTGATAATCTTAGCGTCCTTTGCCTTCTCACAGCAGGTACCCGGACTACTTAACGGAGTCGTATACGACTGGGATACTGAACTTCCTATTGAAAATGCATTGGTTGAAGCAGAACTCGTTGAGAATTCAACCACCACCGATCAGCAGGGCTATTATGAGATGAACCTTAATGGAGGTTTATACGATGTTACCGCCAGTGCTGATGGATACGAGTCACTTACGATTGAAGATGTAAACATTTACACTGCAATTACTACCACAATTAATTTTGAGCTGCATCCAATCCCCACGGGTGATCAGTGCGGAGATGGAATCCCATATACTGTTGTGGACGACCCTGTTATCTATAGTTCCACCACCCACACCGGTGATTATACATGGTATTCGGTTGATAATCCTGTCACTCAGGATTTTGTCGTTTCACTTTGTGGATCTGAGTTCAACACCATGGTGGCGGTTTATGACAACTGCGAAGCCTGGGATGGTAATTTCCCGGATGCAACTGACTGGCATGGTGCCATAGCCTTTAATGATGATAACATAGTATGTAAGCAGGGAACACAACCGTCTCTCCAATCGCTGGCGCATTTGAATTGGGCCAATCCCGGTACCTACCATGTACTGGTTTGGGGTTCCGGTGGCAACTTTGGTAATTATGAACTGGATATCTACAGCGAACAATCCCAAACAACTGTGGTTGGTTGGGGCGGCCTGTCAACTTATGTTGATCTTGATATTACCAAGGGTAAATCAATGGAAGAAGTATTTGCGGATGTAATTCCGCAGTTAGTTATCATCTTTGGTGAGTCCGGTATCTACTGGCCGGGATATAATATCAACACAATTGGTGACTTCAATACTTTCGAGGGCTATAAAGTTAAATGGGCTGATGAGACCACATGGATTGTTGAAGGCAACATTGTGAATGACAGGACAGTTACTTTCCCTGCCGGGACACATATGCTGCCTGTTCTTAATATTACGCCGGTGGCCGTTGAAGGATTTATTACCGGATTGGAGCAAATTGTTCTGATGTTCGACGTTGACAATAATCTGATTTACTGGCCTGATGGTGGCATTATACCTGGCGTTGAAGGCGCACTTGAATACCTGATCCCCGGGTCGGCCTATTTGTTCGAATGTAATGCTGAAGTTACTTTTAATTTTGAGCCCTATGCACCGGATGCAAGCGGTGGTATAACTATCCCACCGGATTATTTCAGTACGCTGGACAACAAAACTCCATGGGGTGATGTATTGAAGACCGGTGATCACCACATTGTTGGTATGGATCAAAATGCACTGAATTCTTTGGAATCCGGCGACTACATTGGGGTATTCAACAGCGAAGGCATCTGCACCGGCATGCAACTTTATACCGGTAAAAACACAGCGCTGGCAATGGCAGTTAATGGTGATGACGTTACTACCGGTGAAGTGGACGGTATGCTTAACCGGGAATACATGAATTACAAAGTATACAGGGATGGTCAGATTTTTAAAGCATCGCCGGTTTACAATACGAACATGCCCGATTACGATGGAATGTTTATTGTGAATGGCTTATCACAGATCATCAACTTCAAACTTGGATCAACATCCATCCTAGAAGGTTCCATGTCAGATATCCTTATCTACCCGAACCCATCAACCGGTATCTTCCATATCGATCTGCAAGGGATTGAAAACAGTATGAATCTGGAGGTGCTCAACTCGTGCGGACAATTGATCTACAGCTCAAAACTGAAGGGTTCATGCGAACTTGACCTTACAGCAAATCCACAGGGGATTTACTTCATCAGGCTGGTTTACGCAAGGTCAGTACACCTTGAAAAAATTGTAATTAAATAATGTAATAAGAAAAAGCCTGTCGGTGTTGACAGGCTTTTTTTGATTAGAAAAGCTAAAAAAATTACACTAAATTCTTTTGACATTTACTGCATTCAATCCTTTTTTACCTTCTTTTAATTCAAATTCCACAACGTCACCTTCGTTAATCTCATCAATTAATCCGGAAATGTGTACGAAGTATTCATTTTTTGAATCATCATCACTAATGAATCCAAATCCTTTAGATTCATTGAAAAATTTTACTGTTCCTTTTTTCATTGTTAAAATAATTTATGGCCGCAAAGGTAATAGAATTTTTTTTCATGCAGACATTTTTTTCCTAATTAATTATTTATCACACGCTATGTGAAAATCAAAAGCTTCACAAAACAGATTTATAAGCAATGAAGAACTTCTTAAGCTCCTTAAATGTACAGTAATTTTTTGGGGGGAATAAAAGGAATTTTTTGAGAAATGGAAAATCAATCCAAATCTATCTTAAAATATGTACCTTCAAAGTGTGAAGTTCTTGCATGCTTTCAATTTCAACTATATAGGTTCCCTGTTTCAAAAATGAAACATCAATTGGATTGTTGGGCTGTACAATTGCCTTTTTCAAAACTTCCCGTCCGTTCAGATCATACATACTTACCATAGCATTTTGAATATTTGAGATGCAAACCATATCTTCTGCCGGATTTGGGTAAAGCGAAATTTCCCGTATGGATTCAGTTTCAATTCCTGTTATATAATCAATCAGGTGATATTCACTGGCATTTAAAATGTTTCGTCCTAACGTAAAATCTTCGGGGTGTTTGGACACATAAATAATCATATTCATGTTTTCAGGTACAAATTCATCAGGTACCATATAATTGAAAATATGAGCATAGTTTTCACCGGCATTAACTTCATAGGGAATTACATCGTCTGCACCGAATGGGCCACCCAACATAGCCCTCACAACATAATTATGTTCCCAGTCGATGATCGGGTCGCCAGCCTGATACAATTCCGGGTAAGTTGTTGGGTCGTTGTTGTACGCATTGGCCTGTGGATATCCGGTAATACCACTTTCGGTTAAAATACAATTGACCCTGAATTCGCCAATATCGGCTGATACAAAATCCACATCAACAGTTACAGTCAATTCTTTTGAAACGGCATCATAAGCTATATTTCCAGCAATGTTTAAGGGGGTTGGGTGCCCCAGCCTTTCCAGAATTTTTTCTTCCCAAACATCCGTTCCTAAACTCATCGGATAGAATGCCTGCATGTCAAATGGAAATCGATCTATCGAACCGCTTGGATATCCATTCACCATGGGTATCTCCCCTACCAACTCTTCATATTCTTCAATTTCCATCGGATCGCCCTTATGGTATGCCAGGCCAATGACCTGCTCAGGATAATCCAGTAGAATATCCCTCATCACAATGGCACCCCTGGGGCACCATCCGCACCAGGTACCGGTAAACTCCTCCAGCATCACTTTACGGGTACCCGAATTGAGGATTACGGTTACAAGTCGGGTTATCTCATTATTCTCCGGTGTAGGATCGATGTTGCCATTGGGATTGGAAAGCCGGATCAGAATTTCATAACCTCCGGTTTCTGAAAGATTAATAAAGCCGTATAATACCGTTTGATAGGCTTCATTATATCCGACATTCAGCCCGGATAGCGTAGTGGTTTCAAACGTTAATCCACCATCCACAGACCAACCGACATCAATCGATTGAATGATTGACGTACCAATGTTGTTAAATTTTATTGTCAGGTCGCTTGTACCGGGTTGCAGATAGAAATTTTGTGGAAGCGCCTCTACAATCTCCACATCATCAATGATGGTAGCTTCAGAAACAATGCTAATATTGTCCACCAACATATGAACGCCATGTTCACCAAAATTCCTGAATGCAAGGTAAACCGGCATTCCGGCATAATTCTCCAACGAAACAGACATGGTATTCCATGCATTTGACAATGTTTGGTATTCATCCATCACAACAAAGTCTGAGGTATCTGTTCCGGTAGTCGAAATCATTACCCTGACATATTCAGGGAATGGATTGTTGTTGGCTGTTGCTGTTCTTCTGGCATCATAATAAAGGGTGGATTGAGGTGGAATGTTGATGGCCGGGAAAATAAACCAGTTATCAACCTCTCCGGCTACATACGTGCTGGAAAAGCCCGTACTCCACGCATTATAGTTGTCCGGCTCGGAATAATGTGAAAAAACATACCAATTCATCATATCCTCGATGGTAAAACCCTGCCATATCATCAGGTCAGTCCTCTGGTCAAAATCATAGAAAATAGTTCCCTCAGGGAATGCCTGATCCTGGAAATCTTCTTCAAAAACAACCTGGGCGTTTAAAAAACCCACCAGGAAAAATGTTGCGACTAATAAAACAGAATTCTTCATGACTGTTATCATTTATGGATTAATTGTCAAAAGAACCCTAAATCATAAGCAAAGCAAAATATTTACATACAGCAAAGCTACTACATGCATTAAATTACAGGTTTTGAAGATACTCAATCAATCCTGTTTCGCCTGTGATACCAAGCTTTTTCTTTAAGCGGTACTTAGCTGTTTGCACAGTGCGGTGCTCAATGTTGGTAAGGCTTGCAATCTCTTTTGAAGATAAATTCAGCTTAATGTATGCGCACAAACGCAGGTCATTTTGGGTTAGGTTGGAGTATTCGTTGGTGAGGGTTTTATAAAATACAGGATGTACTTTATCGAAATGGATTTTAATTTTTTCCCATTCTTTTTCGATATAAACGCTGCTGTTGAGCCTGGAAATCAATTCTGTCAGACTCTTTTGGCGGTCAGTTTTTGGGCTGTTAAGTAAACTTCCAATCTCGGATTTAATACCGGCTATTATCTCACCTTTTTCCATCAGTTGAATTAAATTTGAAATGAGCTCCCTCTCCTTAATTGCCAGTTCCTGGTTTAACTGTTCGTTTTCCTTTTGATGCAGGCGGGACTTCAGCTGGTAGTGGTTTCTTAGCAAAAACAATACAATCAATGCCAGAATGGTTACAACAATTGACGACCATAGAATAATATTTCGTTGTTTTTCTTTTTCCTTTAAAATCAAAATTTCCCTTTGTTTTTTCTCTTGCACATATTTATTTTGAATGGCAAGGATCCTGGCAGATTTGGTCTGATCGAATATGGTATCGTGAATCGTAAAATACTTATTAAGGTAATAAAAGGCTGAATCGGTCTGATTTTCCTTGGCAAAAAGATCGGCACGCGTTTTATAATTATACTCAAGAAAATGTATATGATTGTTTTCCAAGGCATATCTCTCGCCCAGGCGTAAAAACATAAGCGCTGAATCGATTTGATTGGATTGCGCATAAAGATTTCCAAGATTGGTAAGAATGGACGAACTGGCCTGAATATCGTCAACGGTTCTGTTTAGCGCTAATGCTTCTTCAAATAACCGCCTTGCCTGCGGATAATTTCCCATATTCCTATAGGTGTTCCCAAGGTTATTCTTAAGATAGATAATTCCGAGTGTATCTTTAAGGATTGTAAAATATTCATAAACCTTATCGGAATAATAAATGGCGCTGTCGTGCTGCATCATTATGGCATGACACTTCGCCCGGGCACTCAGGATTTTTGCGTTGGTTGAATAATCGGTTTCATTGGTCAAACTAAGTGCGTTGTTCAAATCCTTTAAAGCGCTTTCGAAGTTTTCCCAGAATATATTAACCAGGGCCAACCCTCTGTAGGCTTCCGCTTTTTTAATAGGATATTTATAGACATCAGGATGGTCAATAACTTCAATGAAAGCCTCTGTAGCTTCTATGGTATTTTGGATATAGTAATTCGCCAAACCTGTTAGTAAAAGTGATTCGATTTCTTCTCCAACACTGTTTTCTTCAAGGGCCAGTTCATATGCCCTGGTTGCATAGTTTAGGGAATTTATGGAATTTCTTCGGATATTTTTAGCTGCTAACTCATTATAGTATGAACTTGATAACGAATCCTGGTGCCCGATAACAGTTTGAGCCCGGCATAGTGGCAGGAAAAAACAACACATGCATAAGAATAAAACAATGTGAATAAGCCCGATTCTCATAAAAAGCAAAAGTAGTAAAAATGTATTGCCCCAATATGCCATGCGTGTACGTAAAATCAATCCCGGCTTTCCTTTCTTTTATTTTTCCTTGATCTGAATGTGTCCGGGAGTTTTGAGTGCTACGATGCAATAAAAAAAATTTAGTTTTTTAAAAATTTGATTCTGATAATCCGGGATTCTGAAATTATTTCTATAGTATAAAATCCGGGTTTCAAAACCGAAATATTCAAGGTATTACTTACTGACTTCATGTGTAGCTCTTCATTACCTTTTTGATTGTAAAATCTTATTCCCTCAAGTTTAAGTCCATTTGGATTTGATATGTACAAAATATCGTTGGCAGGGTTTGGAAAAACTGTTATATCCATTTCACCTTGCTGGCTCTGGTCTCTATAATCATAGGTTTCGCCAACGAAAAAATTATAACTAACCAATGTAAGTTCTGTTGCAACCGAATTTGTAATAACACAACAATATGTTCCATAGTCCCAATAAGTTGCTGAACTCACTGAATAATTGCTATTGTTTGCACCTAATATCGGCTCCCAATCCAAATACCATTGATATTCATTATACTCCCCACCTATATCAACAGAAATATCAAATGGATCACCTACCCGAATAATGACATAAACATCCTCACCTAAAAGTTCCTGAGAAGTATAATAGAAGTTTTCAACTTGATTTACATAGGGTTCGATTGATTCAAAAGTTAAAAAATTATTCTTTATATTGATCTCATACAAAGCGTTTAAACTATCGATATTAAAAATAAAGGAAGTTAATTGGTTATTTGAAAGTCGCAACATCCTCAAAGCATGCAAATTTGAAAATGAAGCAGGGACGGATGCTATGTTGTTATATTGCAGATGTAAACCTTTTAAACTATCAAGGAGTCCAATCTCGGATGGAATATCTGTTAAGTTGTTGTGCTCTATGCTTAGTGACTGTAACTGCTTTAAATTTCCTATTTCAGGTGGAAGGGCTCCTGAAAATTCATTTTCATTTAAATTTAAATATTTGAGTTCAGGTAAATTACAAATTGAAACCGGGAAAGTACCCGTAAGTTGATTGTTGTAAAGGGCAAGGGAGACAAGGTTTTCAAGATTTTGGAAGGACATAGGAATACTTCCTGTAAAGTCATTGCCAGCAAGCCCAAGTTTTTCCAGTTTACTTAAACTGCCAATTTCATCAGGAATAGCACCAGCGGAATTAAGGCTACTGGCATAAAATGTCTTCAAATTGGATAAATTGCTGATTTGTGGCGGAATTGGCCCGTCAAAATTATTCCCTGACAGATTCAAATATTCCAGGGATGCCAATTGGGTTACCAGTGAAAAGATATCCCCTTCAAAATTACCACCCCCAATATCAAAATGTTTGAGCGATATTAGGCTTGTGAGTCCATCCGGGAAATTACCCGTAAAATTATTACCACCCATACTTAACACTTCAAGCTTTGCCAATGTGAAGAGTGAGGGCGGAATTGGGTCGTCAAATGAACAGCCATAAATATTTAATTCAGTTAAATCAACCATGTTACCAATTTCAGCAGGAATTTCACCCCCACAATAATTTGAGCGCAGTCTCAGTACTTCCAGTCCCGGCATTTGAGCAAAAACCGGCAGGGGGTTTTCATCAAGGTTGTTATAATCAAGATCAATATATTTTAGGTTTTTCAGGTTGGTAATTGATTGCGGGATTCCGCCATTAATATCATTAATAAAAAAATCCATTACCTGCAAACTATCCAGATCACCCATTTCTTGTGGTAGTTCCCCCTTAAGGTTATTTTGGGGCAATTTAATTGCTGTTATATGCCCATCTAACGTGTCAATTCCATACCAATCACAAAAAGGAGCACTGCTAAACCAGTTGCCTGCTGTATCCCATTCTACACCATTCACACTTAAATAAAATGCGAGCAGGGCGTTTATCTCCTGATCATCGGATATCAATCTTACAGGCCTGCTGTATATTGTAAGGTCTGTTACAAAAGAATTGTTTACATGGCATTTATAAATACCAATATTCCAGGGTTCAGGTGCTAAAATGGTATAAATACTGTCGTTTGCACCAGGTATCGGCTCATCAAATTTAAACCACTGATAAAGGTTGCCTGTACCCCCGACCTCAGCACATATCGAAATCGGTACACCTTGCTCAATCATTATTGTTTGTTCTTCACCTATACTATCTTGTGGAGCGTAGCGAAACTGAACAAAATTATTGTTAATAATTGGTTCGATATCTTCAAAAGTGAGCATATTCTCTGAAATCCATAACACTTTTAATGAATCATTTTCTGTAAAATCAGGTACTCCTGTAAAGTTGTTAAAATCTAAATACAACCATTCCAGTTTATCCAATTCTGCTAATGACGGCATTGTACCTGAAAAATTATTGTCATTAAAGTGAATGCTATATAGCTCAGTTAGATTATTTATCTCTGTAGGTATTTCTCCGGAAAACATGTTACTAGAAATCCACAACTGCCCTAACTTGGTTAAATTTCCGATTTCCGGAGGAAGCATTCCGGTGAAACAATTATTACTTATATTTATTCCTGTTAGGTTGGTACAATTACAAATACCAGTCGGAATCTCACCGGATAGTAAATTGTGAGAAATATACAAAATTTCTAAGCTGTCAAGATTATTTTCCTGAGGTAAACAACCGGAAAAAGAATTATAACCTAAATCAAGCCATTCAAGCATAGGCATGTTAAATACTTCTGCAGGGATTTCCCCTTCAAACGAATTATCAGATGCAAATAAATGGATTAAGCTATCTAAATCACAAATTACTGTTGGAAATTCCCCAGTATACAAGTTAGCGGCAATTGAAATTATTTTGAGTTTTGTCAAATTGGCAATTTCATCAGGAATATCTCCATACAACTGGTTGTTGTTAATATTTAACCGTTCTAAAGCTGTAAGATCACCAATGGATGCAGGTAATTCCCCCTCAAGCTCATTACCGGTTAATAAAATCATTTCCACCCGATTATTCTGTGTATAAATTCCAAACCATTCGCTAACAGGATCCGTTAACCAATGTGAATTGCATTGCCAATTAGGGCCATTGGTTGCATTGTAAAAATTAACAAGGGCAAGTGAATCTTGTACAAGAATCTGTGTATAAGCATTGATAGCTATAAATAAAGAGGTTATCAGAATAATTAACGTTCTCATGATTTCATATTTGGGATAATTAACCAATTCAATAACCCTCAAAAATATGCTTTTTTTTTCAATGTAAATGGTAAAATCTAAATATAAATCACAAATTTATTAGATAGGCGTTTATAATTATTGGTGTCCGGTTAATTTTTCTTCAAATAGCTAAAATGATTCACAACATTGATTTAATAAACCTGTCTCATCTGTAACTATTCCCCACCAATGTCGTCATATTGGGCAAAAGGAGATGTGGATTCTGACCATTCTGTTATTAACCAAAATATTTGCTTCATGTTCAACAATCTTATAAAGTACAGTTTCCGTTCACTCAGCCGCCAGAAGGCCTATGTATTGATCAATGTTATCGGCCTGTCCATCGGCCTGGTATGCGCCCTGATCATCGCCCTGTTTATCATCAATGAATTGAGTTACGACCAGTATCATGAAAATAAAGACCGCATTTACAGGGTAATTCTCAATGGCAAAATGGGTGGTCAGGAAGTTACGGTTACATCAACTGCTGCACCTATCGGGCCGACTATGAGGAACGAATTTCCGGAAGTTGAAGATTTCCTGAGAATGAATGGCTGGGGCGAAACCATCATCAAATACAAGGATCAGCATTTTACCGAGCGGGCATTCCTTGAAGCTGATTCTGGCTTCTTCAGTTTTTTCAGCATCCCGTTGATCCGTGGGCACGAAAAAACAGTCCTGAACACCCTGCGTAGCGTCGTGCTCTCCGAAACCACAGCAAATAAAATCTTTGGTGAAGAGGATCCCATTAACAAAATGTTGCAAATCGGAAGCGACACTTCAATGTACCGTGTTACGGGTATAATGGAAGACATCCCAGAAAACACGCACTTCCGGGCCAATGCCATCGGGTCGTTTATGACTAACGACCGTGCAAACGACAACGAATGGCTTTCAAATAGTTTCAGCACCTACGTAATGCTCAAACCCAATGCTGCGCCCGAATCTGCCAACGAAAGGTTTGCCCCCATGATTTCAAAGTACGTTGGACCTGAAGTCACCCGGTATTTTGGTATTTCTATTGAAGAGTTTTTAGCAGCAGGCAACAAATACAATATGTACCTGCAAAATCTCACCGACATTCACCTCGACCCATCCATTGATCAGGAATTCAAATCCGCCAACGACCCCAAATATTTGTGGATATTCGGCAGCATTGCAGTCCTGATCATCATTATTGCTGCGGTTAATTTTATGAACCTCTCCACGGCACAGGCTGTAAGACGCGCCAAGGAGGTAGGGATAAAAAAAGTGAGTGGCTCGACCCGGACATTACTGGTAAGTCAGTTTCTGATTGAAACGCTCATCCTGTCATTCTTAGCATTGATTATTGCCATTGTAATTACTGAAATATCCCTCCCCTATTTCAACGACCTTCTCGGGCTGGACTTATATGTAGGCTATTTCGACAACTGTTACACCATACCGGCATTGCTCTTGCTATCAGCAATAATAGGAATTCTTGCAGGTAGCTATCCCGCCTTTTATCTCTCATCATTCAGCCCGTATATGGTTTTGAAAGGAAAACTGAGGAGCGGACGTGAGAACGGCAGGTTGAGAAGCCTCCTGGTGATATTGCAGTTTTCCATCTCCATTATCCTGATTGTGGGGACCATGATCATGTTCAGGCAGTTGCATTTCATGCAAAGCAAAGAGTTGGGATTTAATAAAGAGCATATTTTGGTGATTTCACGGGCCGGAACCGTTGGCCGGAAAATCCAAAGCTTTAAGGATGCCCTGAAAAAAGTACCGGGTGTGATGTCGGTGTCGGCATCAACGGCTGTACCTGGACGAAACAACAATAACAACGGGTACCGCATCAAGGGTCGCACCAACGAATCCTTCCTGTTGCAAACCAGTTGGGTGGACCATGATTTCCTGGAGACATACGGCATGGAGCTGGAATCGGGCAGGTTTTTCGACAGGGCCATGTCAACCGATTCGGGTGCCTGTGTCATCAACCAGACTGCCGTGAAAAGCTACCAGCTTGGAGATGATCCTTTTGCTGCACGGTTTATTGTGACCGATGACGAAACCGAGGAAGAAATCTATATGCCGGTGCTTGGTGTGTTGAAAGACTTCCATCATGAATCGCTGCGCAATCCCATCACACCATACATCATGCGATTTAAATCCGATGACATGCACTGGGGTTATGTAAGTGTACGACTGTCGCCAAATACCACCTCAACAACCATTGAGGATATCGAAAATGTGTGGGCTTCATTCACTGCCAACGACCCAATGCAGTTTTTCTTTATCGATAAAGACATCGAAAGAATGTACCGCGAAGAGCAGCAAAATGCGCAGCTTTCGATTCTGTTTACGATATTGGGCATTTTAATAGCAGCGCTCGGATTATATGGCCTCACCTCATTTACAGTGGCGCAACGCACCAAAGAGATCGGTGTACGCAAGGCTTACGGCGCCACGATCGGAAATATATGGTTCCTGATCGCAAAAGAGATCATCATCCTTGTGGTAATCTCAGCCATCATCGCCATACCGCTTATATGGTGGGTTGCCGACAACTGGCTGCAAAATTACCAGTACCGTATCAGCCTCAATGTGTTGGATTTCCTATATGGTATTATCATTGCCATCGCAATAGCACTGATCACCATCAGCTACCGCGCAATTAAAACAGCCAGGGCAAATCCTACAGATAGTTTGAGGTATGAGTAATGTATGAAATTCAGGCCTTGCATAATAATTTCCCGGACTTTCATTATCCAAAATGCAATTTACCCTAAAATCAAAAAGAGGCTGCCCGGGTTTTGAGAAAGCCTCTTTTGAAAAATACAAGTGTAAATATTACGCTAAAATTTGCTATTCGATAATTACTGATTCAACCATTATACCTGTAGAAGTTTGAATCCTGAAATGGTACAATCCTGATTCCAGATGCTCAGTATTAATTTTGAGCATATTTGAAGTGGCAGTTCTTTCATAAACAAGCCGGCCAATGTGATCCAAAACCTTAACGTTTTTGATTTGGCTGCTGGCTTTTATGTTTACCATGTCACTGGCAGGGTTCGGAGTAATTGTAATTTCATTTGAGCTTAGGTTAATTTTTATTCCTGTAATTCTACTTTACTAAAATAAATTTTCTCAATAATACCGATCAATATCCACTTGTCTTTGTCTATGTCTAATGCGGATATGCTCCATGCAAAGGTCAACCTCTTTTTGTGT
>JABMQA010000854.1 GCA_013203545.1 Bacteroidota bacterium | reverse complement strand
GCTCCCACTTGAGCAAATAAATTGTGGGCTGGAGTTGAATCAAATAAATAATATCTTGGATCCCATTGGTTCAAGATTTCATACTGATATACATTTAAACCTAGTCCCAGAGGTCTAGTGGTTAAAAAATGAGTAGCGATTTGCAAGTGACGTAAACGATATATTGCTCCTCCGTTAGCTTTAAACACCTGATTTAAACTAATCAGTCTGTTTAGGATCATTGGAGTAGCAAAAATGACAAATAGGCCTAAAATTAACCAGCCATATTTTTGTAGCCAATTTGGAAGCTGTGATTTGATTTTTTTGATGACTAACTGGTAGCTTAAAATGAGGACAACTACACCGATTAACCAAGCCGCTCTGCTGGCAGTTATGATCAAAGCTAAGATACCAACGGCAAAACATACCATCATAAAACCTTGATGGAACCATTTTTTTTTGAAACTGAAAATAAAATGGCATTTGTTTGTGCGGCCAATCAAATTTCTAAAAGTTCAACACAAATTAGAAAAGCTATTCATTGGGCCACGGCAGTTAATTTATGGCCTAAACTATGGAAGACGGCACCAAGACAATTTTGGTATTTGTACCCTTCTAGAGATATTGCAACTGTAGAATTTGAAAAGAAATGGGTGCCGGAATTTCTTCCTCGAGGTGATTATAAAGACCATCCTGTTTATGGATGGAGGGCAAAGTATTCAAATAAATATGTTACTGAATTAATTTTTAATACTGGTGTATCTATTTATTTTAAAACTTACTCCCAGGATGTAATGAAACTGCAAGCTGGGACGGTACACTATATTGCTACCGATGAAGAATTGCCGGTGGAATTATTTGATGAATTAATTTTAAGACTGGCAGCTTCAGATGGACATTTTTCAATGGTATTCACGGCCACTATGGGCCAAGACTTATGGCATAGAACTATTGAAAGAGCGGGCAAAAATGATGAGGAATTTCCAGATGCTTTTAAAAGACAAGTATCAATGTACGATTGTCTTAAATATGAAGATGGCACTGACTCTCCATGGACAGTAGAAAAAATTCAATTAATTAAAAATAAATGTCCTACCGATGCATCTATACAGCGTAGGGTTAATGGGCGTTTCATCGTTTCGGAAGGTTTGAAATATCCTGAATTTAATTATCATAAAAATGTAACGAGTGCTGCAAATTTTAAAAACCTAATCGGTTATAAAGGTGATGCACTATTTCCTCCAGAGTGGTTAATTTATGGTGGGGTAGATATTGGTAGTGGGGGTACGGCCCATCCATCTGCAATAACTTTTATTGCGGTTGCTCCTGATTATAAAGTAGGGATTGTTTTTAGAGGATGGAGGGGAGATAAGTCCCAAACTACTACCTCCGCTGATACTTTAGATAAATATAGAATGCTAAGAGGAAAATTAAAACCTACTCATCAAAGTTACGATTACCAAGCAAAAGATTTTCATACATTTGCAAGCCGTCTTGGTGAAACATTTATGAAGGCCGAAAAAGGTCACGAAATTGGTGAGGACACTTTAAATACTTTATTTAAAAATCAAATGTTGTGGATTTTAGATGATGAAACTTTATATCCTTTGACCATGGAGTTTCAAAGTTTAACTAATATAGTCAAGAAAACACATGCGAAGGATGACTTTATAGACTCTTGTAGATACTGCGCTGTACCAATTCCTTGGAACTGGGAAGCTATAACTGATCAATATGTGGAATATGAAGAGAAGAAAAAACTAGAAATAACTGAAGAAGACATGCGTAGAAATGCTTTTTTTGGAGAGGAAGAATTAGATGACATCGAAAGAGAAATTGAAGAATACAACGAAATGTGTGAAGGGTAGACCAAAAAAAACTACCTTTAATCTTGAGGAAATGTGTATTATAATAAAAGAATGTGCTGCATCTGGTGTTGCCGAACTGAAATTTGGTGACCTAAATGTTTCTTTCTTCGATAGGAAAGAAAAAGAAAGAGCGGTATTCGACCAAAGTAGTTCAGACTACGATCATCCAGGCCCGGAAAAAATTGAAGAAATTATTTCAAACCAGGAGGAACTCACCGAGTCGGACGAACTTAATCATAGAGATACTCAGATGATGACAATGGCAATCGAAGATCCATCTAAATTTGAGGACATGCTGGTTCACGATGAGGTTGAGGACATTCCAGAAGGAGACGAGGATGCCAGCACTGACTGAAAGAAACACATTAGAATTATACGATGCCGCTAAACTGGATGAGCTTTATACAAATTCAGAGTCAGCGGATAGTGAGCAATTTGCAGAAATGCGAAGTAATTTACTTTTAATAGCAGGTGACCATTATTCAAAAAAAGGTTCTAAGTTCTACAATAGAATTAGAGATACAAGAGCATTAAGTAAGGAAACTTCTTTAAAACTTACTAAAAACCACATTGGTAATATTACAAATATAATTTTAAGTAAAATTTTAAGTATGTCACCTAATACCACAATTTTACCTAATAATGAGTCGGAAGAGTCTGACATTAAAACTGCCGAACTTAATAAATCTGTTTGGGAATACGCTAAGAAAAATTATAAATTGCGTGGGAAAGTACGCGAGTGGGCCGAGGATTTTGTTGGACTTGGTGAGTGCTATGCTAAGCTTTTTTGGGACACAGAGATTGGAAGTGTTATAGGTTACGAGCAAGCAACAGACGATGAAGGTGAATTATTATTTGACGAAAATGGGGAGGCAATTGCTGACGAAACAAGACCTGTAATGTCAGGTGATTTTGTTTTTGAAAGAGTACTTGCTTTTAATTTATTAATTGATCAGGAAGCTCAAACAATTGATGATAGCCCATATTTTATTGTGAGAAAAATGGTTTCACAATTAAAATTAAAGGGCATGGTTGATGATGATGTATTTAAAGCAATCACAAAAGGTGAGGAAACAACTTACCTAGTATTTGATGGCAGTAATAATGGGTACTCTAAAGACAACAAAGATATTCTTGTAAGAGAAACATATTTTAGACCTTGTAAGCAATATCCAAAAGGATATTTTTATATTTCTACTAGAGAGCATAGAATATTTAAGGGAGAGTTACCCTTTGGTATATGGCCATTTGCAAGTGCAGGGTATAATAAAATTCAAACAAGTGCACGATGCAGGTCGCCAGTAAAACAAATGCGGCCATATCAAATTGAAATAAATAGAACGGCATCTGCCGTTGCCACTGCACAGATAACTCTTGGTTCAGATAAATTGGTACTTTCAAACGGTTCCAAGATATCTTCCGCAGGTCAGTTACCTGGAGTAAGAGCAATTTCTGTTACTGGTGGAGCAAACCCAATTATTTTACAAGGTAGAGGTGGGGAACAATACATACCTTGGTTAGACAAAAATATAACTGAACTCTATGACATGATGAATGTGTTTGAAACGTCTCAAGTACGAGACGGCAAGTTAGATCCATATGCAATGCTATTTCACAGTATGAAAAATAAACAAAAGTTTCAAAAATATGGAGAAACTTTTGAAGAATTTCTTGTGAGCATTACAGAAATTTATTTGTCACTTGCCAAAGAATATTTTGAAGAGGATGCAATTATCCCAATGGTAGGAAGGTCAGAAAGAGTTAATATTGCAGAATTTAAACATACCGAACCTAATCAGTTTAGAATTACTGTTGAACCAATTGCGGCAGATACCGAAACTATGTTGGGTAAACAATTAGCAATAAATCACACTCTCCAATATGTTGGGAATAATATTGATAAAAAAGAAAT
>JABMQA010000853.1 GCA_013203545.1 Bacteroidota bacterium | reverse complement strand
GTATTTATGTTGCTACCGGCCAGAAAGGGTCAACAGTTGCAAATATTGTAAAGACGCTGGAAGACAAGGGTGCCCTGAATTATACGGTGGTAATCTCTGCAACGGCCTCCGATCCCGCAGCCATGCAGTTTTATTCTCCATTTGCCGGAGCTGCCATTGGTGAGTATTTCCGTGATACCGGCAAGCCTGCACTGGTGATTTACGACGACCTTTCAAAACAGGCGGTGGCGTACCGTGAAGTTTCTTTGCTGCTGCGCCGTCCCCCGGGACGTGAAGCATACCCCGGTGATGTATTTTATCTGCACTCAAGGTTGCTTGAACGGGCTGCAAAAGTTATCGAATCGGATGATATAGCCCGGAAGATGAACGACCTTCCCGAAAGCATCAGGCCGATGGTAAAGGGTGGGGGCTCACTTACGGCACTTCCGATCATCGAAACACAGGCAGGCGATGTGTCGGCCTATATACCTACCAATGTGATCTCCATTACCGACGGACAGATATTCCTTGAATCGAACCTGTTTAACGCAGGCATCAGGCCCGCTATTAATGTGGGCATCTCGGTTTCGAGGGTTGGGGGCAATGCCCAGATCAAATCCATGAAAAAGGTTGCGGGGACCTTGAAACTCGACCAAGCGCAATTCCGTGAACTGGAAGCTTTTTCCAAGTTTGGTTCCGACCTGGATGCTGCAACCATGGCCGTATTGGATAAAGGACGCCGTAATGTGGAAATTCTCAAGCAGGCACAGTATTCGCCCATGCCGGTTGAGCAACAGGTAGCCATCATTTTCTGCGGCACCAGGGGTTTGATCAGACGAGTACCTATCGTTAGTGTAAAGGATTTTGAAGTTGAATATCTACATTTCCTTGAGGTTCACCACAAAGAACTCCTGAGAAATCTCCGTGACGGTAAATTGCTTGAAGAGGATACAAAAACCATGGAAAAGGTAGCCAGGGAAATTGCAGCCAAGTATGAAAAGAAATAAAGATGGCAAATTTAAAAGAGGTTAGAATTCGGATTGAATCGGTAAAGTCCACCCAGCAGATCACCAGTGCCATGAAGATGGTATCTGCATCAAAGCTGAGAAGGGCGCAGAATGCCATCCAAACGATGCGGCCTTATGCTGCCAAGCTTACCGAGATCATGCAAAATATCAGTTCGGGTATGGATGATACGGCTGAAAGCAGCTATACACAGGTTAGGGAGCCCAACCGCATTCTTATTATTGCCATCGCATCCAACAGGGGTTTGTGCGGACCATTCAATGCCAACGTGGGCAAAGCTGTGATTCAGCGGGTTCACGAAGTTTATCCGGGGCAGTATCAAACCGGGAACCTCGATATTCTGACCATTGGCAAAAAGCTGAACGATTTTCTCATGTCACGAAAATATCGTGTTGCCCGCAGGAACGATGAAATTCTGGATAACCTGAATTTTGAAGAGGTGATCCCCTTTGCCGAATCAATTATGAAAGATTTTGCAGAAAAGAAATATGACGTCATCGAGGTTATTTACAACCAATTTAAAAATGCTGCTGTCCAGATCCTGACAGATGAGCAATTTTTACCGATTGTACCCGGAGATAAGGGTGAGACGGTAAGTGCCACACAAAAATTCGATTTCATTTTCGAACCCTCCAAAAAAGATATAGTACAGGAGTTGATCCCGAAATCATTAAAAATTCAGTTGTACAAAGCACTGTTAGATTCGGTAGCTTCGGAGCACGGAGCCAGAATGACTGCCATGCACATGGCCACCGACAATGCACAGGAGTTGCTCAAGGAACTGAAGCTTTCTTACAATAAAGCCCGTCAGGCTGCCATCACCAACGAAATTCTCGAGATTGTGAGCGGTGCAGAAGCTTTGAGAGGATAACCAGGACAGTTTGATCTATTCCCAGAAAACGTGTATTCATTGAGTTATAACTCAAAATAATTATAATATTCTTGAGTTATAATTCAAAATATCATACTTTTGTCCGAATGCAAATGAATGATAAAATGATCAAAAGGGAACTGGAAGATTTAATCCACGAAAAGCTTTTTCAGGGCAAAGCCATAATTATCTATGGGCCTCGTCAGGTTGGTAAATCCACTTTGTTAGATATGTTAAAGCCCGGTTTAGGGAAGAAGTGGCTATCTTTGAACTGTGACAATAATGATATAAAGAAACAACTGACTGATCCTGCTATCAATAATATTCGAAGGTTGATTGGTGAAAATGAACTGGTTTTGATAGATGAAGCGCAAAGGATTATTAACATAGGCCTGACCCTGAAATTGATTGTTGACCAGTTGCCAGGGGTTCAGCTAATTGTTACAGGGTCATCTTCCCTTGATCTTTCAAATATAGTCAATGAACCCCTGACAGGGCGAAAGTTTGAATATCAGCTTTTCCCGCTATCAATGAAAGAACTTGTTGACCATTTTGGTTTTATCGAGGTAAATCGGAATCTGGAACAACACCTCGTTTTTGGTACTTATCCGGATGTAATCAATAATCCTGGCAATGAACCAGAGATTTTGAATAACCTGGTCAGTAGTTATTTGTTCAAAGATATATTTATGTATCAGGATATCCGCAAGCCGGAGTTCATCGAGCAACTCCTTGAAGCCATTGCTTTACAAATAACTTCTGAGGTTTCATTTAACGAATTGGCACAAATGTTACGAACAGATGCCCATACTGTTCAGCGTTATATCAGTCTTCTTGAAAAAGCATTCATCATATTCAGATTACGATCCTACAGCCGCAATGTTAGAAACGAACTGAAAAAAAGCCGTAAAATTTATTTCTACGATACTGGTGTAAGAAATGCGATTGTTGGAAATTACGCACCCTTATCATCAAGAACTGATGCTGGT
Organism: Bacteroidota bacterium; assembly: GCA_013203545.1. Lineage (GTDB taxonomy): Bacteria > Bacteroidota > Bacteroidia > Bacteroidales > 4484-276 > JABMQA01. Next base: position 499 of record JABMQA010000853.1, on the reverse strand, counting down.
ATGCTCTGGGAAAATTTCTTTATCGCCGAACGGATGAAATACCTTCATTATACTAAATCCTATGCCCGTCGTTTCTTCTGGCGTACAACCCAGCAGCAAGAAGTTGATTACCTTGAGGAATACAATGGACAACTAAAAGCTTTTGAGATTAAATGGAATCCAAATAAGAAGGTGAAATTCCCTTTGACCTTTACCCGAAATTATCCGGAGGCATCCACCTTTTCAGTTAACCGGGACAACTTCTGGGACATGATCGGGGTGTAAGTCCGATTATTTGGAGGTGAAGATCCGGGAGATAAACCTTTATATGTTAAAAAAAAAGATCCCTGCTTGAAGCCAAGGATCTTTCTGTGGTTTTTTAATTTTCGCTTGTTATTTTGTTCCTGCGGCATCTGCGAGGTTCTCATCCGGAAGATATTGCAGCATCTCGCCTGATGATTTTACGATACTTTTTTCCGAGACTACATTTTTCCCCTCTTTAATTTGGTAGGTATAAACC
>JABMQA010000081.1 GCA_013203545.1 Bacteroidota bacterium | reverse complement strand
CAAGGGGTTTACCAATACGCCCGGCAGCGGCTGGGATTATGATGTGGCAAGGATCGCCATCCTGGAACGCATGGCCGATGCCATTTGGGAGTTTAATCCTGAAGCATATGTGATCCTGGAGCATTTTACCGATAACAGTGAGGAGAAGGTGCTGGCAAATTACGGAATGATGACCTGGGGAAACCTGAACTACAATTACAACGAAGCCACCATGGGATGGAACAGCAATTCGGATTTTTCATGGATCTCCTGGCAACAACGTGGTTACGACTATCCTCACCTGGTTGGTTACATGGAAAGTCATGATGAAGAGCGCCTGATGGCCAAAAACCTGAATTATGGGAATTCATCCGGTGGCTATAATATTACAGATACCACAATAGCTTTGCAGCGCATGGAGCTGGCAGGTGCCTTTTTCTTTACCATTCCCGGACCTAAGATGATGTGGCAGTTTTGTGAACTGGGGTATGATTACCACATCAACTACCCGGGAACAATTGGTGGCAGCGACCACCGTCTCGATCCAAAACCCATCCGGTGGGATTACCAGCAGGATGAACGCAGGGCACAAATCTATTCTGTGTATAGTTACCTGATGAATCTTAGGAATATACAGGAAGCATTCCATACCCATGACTTTTCACTGTCCGTTAACGGAGCCATGAAAAAGATCCATCTGGATCACAGTTCCATGAATGTGACCATACTCGGTAATTTTGATGTGAACGATGGGAACATCACACCCTCATTTCAGCACACCGGTACCTGGTACGATTATTTTGCGGAGGATTCCATTTACGTGACTGGTACAAACGACCAGATCCCGCTGGATGCAGGTGAATATAAAATTTATACGGATGTGTTTTTGGGAACACCGGGGATTGTGGTGGGGATGAAAGAGTTGTCTGCTAGTACAAATGCCCTCCAATCGATTTATCCAAATCCATCAACAGGACAATTTAATATTGAATTAAAGTTGGAGGATTTTTCGTGTGTTCAACTCAATATCTACGATGTAACAGGCCGCCTTGTTGATCAGGTGTATTCAGGACATCTCACAGCAGGAAGTCATTCGATGACATGGACTGGTCATGGTGAAAATGGTGGATATGCTCCAAAAAGTATCTATTTTGCAGAGTTGTCCGTGAATGGTATTGTTGAGGTGCGGAAACTGGTTTTGAGGTAGTTCAAAAGATAGTGCCAGGCATAACTGATGCTGTTTGCACGCTTTGTGAGGCATCTCAATAGATATAGTTCGGAAAAAAACACTGCAATTACGGAATGAGAGCAAGGCGGAAGCCAAAGCTGTAATACCTGCGATAAACCTCGCTATCTCCTCGATGGGCAATTCGGCAACTCTCAATACTTCGATTCCAGCCGCCTCCCTGCAATATTCGGCTGGAACCAGATGTGGGGCCTTTTGGATTGTTCTGGTCGTTGCTGCTATATTTACCATAATAATCGCTACACCATTCGTAAACATTGCCACTCATATCATACAAACCCAGTTCATTAGGTTTCTTCTGGCCGACCGGATGGGTTTTGCCGTCGCTGTTTTTTTCATACCAGGCCACCTCATCAATATTATTACTACCTGCAAATGTTGTTGAGGTTTCCGAAATACCACCACGTGCAGCAAACTCCCACTCTGCTTCTGTTGGCATGCGATATTTTTTCCCGGTTTTCTGGTTCAGTTTCTTGATAAATTCCTGTACATCGCTCCAGTTCACCTGTTCCACCGGACAATCATTACAAGCTGAAAAATAGCTCGGATTGTTTCCTATCACTTCGAGCCATAGTTTTTGTGTGACTTCGTATTTCCCTATATAAAAATCATCTAATATTACCTGGTGTCTGGGTTTTTCGTCATCCTTGCAGTCAGTTTGTTCCCTGGTGCACCCCATGGTAAAAGTTCCACCCTTCACAAAAACCATGTCGGGTTCCCAGTCAAATTGCTTTACATTGTGCTTTGCACTTTTAGCGGTTATACGGGTAGTGATATCTTCATTCACATTTATGCCCTCCTGCCAGTTTTCATCACCGGTAATTTTTAAGTTGTGTGAGCCCGTGGGTACATCGCTGAGTGTAACATGGGTATCCCTGGAGACGTTTTTTAACCATGTGCCATCGAGGAAGAGGCTGCCGGAGATTTCAGTGGTAAGTTCTATGCTGCCATAGTGGGCAATATTCTCTTCAATGATGGATATATGTGTGGCATGTGTGTTTTCTTTTTTCCGGCTGTCGAGCACAAAAATGAAGTCACCTTTATCCAGGTACTGATCTCGGATTTTCCCGGCCTGGGGATGTTGCTGGTCGTATGAATAGTTGGTTACTTTATCAAACAGGTAACTGCTCAGCTCACTTCCGGTCAGGTAGCCATCGTTGTTGGCATCGGCATCACTGGTGGTAATGGCCTTTACAAAATACTCCCTGAAAAGGCTGTGGTCGGGCACCTGCTCTTCGGCACTGCCCGAGGTAATAAATTGCCTGACCGGTTTGCTTGTGTTGTAACTGATGGCAGCAGGAACAGCTCTGCTAAGGTTAAAAAGGCTACCCGAAAAACAAGCATCGAATAAAAACAAAGCATGCTTGGAAAGAATCTCCCTGGCCCAACCATCGAACTTTCGCATGCTGATAGCTTTCCTGTGAAACTGGCTGCTATTCACACTGGGCAGCGGTGAATTGGCAGGTACGATATAACCCATCTGTCTGCCATCCTGTGCCTTCATTGTGTGGCCATGGCCGGCATAATAAATGAGCAGCCGATTGTCGGGATCAACACCATATTCCTCAATAAAATCATTGAGAGCGATTTCTATTTCTCTATCATCTGAGTCCTCTATAACCGTTACATTGAAATCGTTTTTTTCAAGGGCAGCTTTAACGGTGCGGATATCGTCTTTCACACCCGGCAGATCGGGCCAGTCGCTTGTATAATTGCTTATGCCTATTAGCAAGGCGTGACTACCTGTGTAAAGTGTGGTGGGCTGTCCGTCAATTTCAAGGTTCACCTGCTGGAAGCCTCGCTCCTGAGCACTAACAAATACCGTCAAAAGAAGCCAAACGTGAAGCGATAAAAGCTGATATAGTTTCATGTGCCATCAAGATTTTATTCTATAAATACATTTGTTTACATGTCTGGTTGCAGGACAAATATAGAATATTTTATCACTATCAGCAGTTTAAAATTGAATATCAGGAAAAAATATGCAAAGGATAATGGTATTCCCAAATTTGAAGATTTATTCCCAATCCCAACCAAAATCCCTACCTTTGACACCATTCAATAAATATAAACATTAAGCCATGCATAATGAAATAGATCCCTTCGATCACATGAACGACATCCTGAAAGCCCTGAAAAAAGGCATCCTCATTACAACAAAATCAAGTGAAAAGGTTAATTGTATGACCATTGCCTGGGGGCAGATCGGTATTGAGTGGAACAAACTTATTTTTACCGTTTTTGTAAGGGACAACCGCTTTACCCATGAAATGCTCGCCAGGAGTGAAGATTTTACCATCAACATTCCCACCGACAAATCTGTCAGGAGGATTCTTGCCTATTGCGGTACTAAAACCGGCAGGGATGTGGATAAGATAAAAGAATTGGGACTGACTATAGTTGAAGGTCAAAATGTCAATGCACCGGCCATTAAAGAACTCCCGATGACACTCGAATGTAAAATCATTTACCGGCAGCACCAGGATAAGGAGGCCATTCCCAAAAACCTGCAGCAATTACATTACCCTGCAGATGTGCCCGGAAGTTTTCATGGCGCCAATCAAAACTTCCATACCATGTTTTTTGGTGAGATTGTTTCGGCCTATATTATCTCGGAATAATTTAATTTCCTGATAAACGGTCTTTCAGATCCTGAGCAGCTTTTGTAACCGCCAATCCCCCTTTCCCGGTACATTTCACACAAGCCGGCATTTGTCTGCCTACGTTTTCCACTGTTTCAATCACCTCTTCCAGCGGGATGACAGCATCAAAACCTGAACATGCCATTGTCGCAGAGGTAAGGGCATTTGCAGCTGCACTCACATTTTTGCCCAGGCAGGGCACTTCAACACGGTCGGCCACCGGATCGCAAATCAATCCGATCATATTTTGAATGGCCATGGAAGCGGCATCGATGGCTTGCTTTGCAGTCCCGCCAAATAATTGTGCAATTCCGGCAGCTGCCATTCCCGAAGCGGCTCCACATTCCACCTGGCAGCCGTGTGCTTCGGCGGAGAAACCGGGCCCGGTTGCGAAAAATGCACCAACGATGCCGGCAGCAAAATAGGCTTTAATCAATTCATCCTTTGTTGCATTTAAATCGTCAGCAACAGCTTTTAAAGAACCTCCCACCGTCCCGCAGGATCCGGCTGTCGGATTGGCCACAATGACTTCCATGGCGCTTTTCGATTCCATGATGGCCGTTACATATGCTATAGTTTTATTCACCACTGAATTTTGTGGGATTTTTCCTGCTTCCTCGGCTTTTTTAACCAAATGCGATTGCTGATGTAAAATGCGGTCTTCATATTTTGTTCCCTGTAAACCCGTCTCAATACTTTTCTCAATGATTCCGACAATATCTTCCATTTTTCTGAAAAGCTTGGATTCCGAAAACCCACTCCGGCATTTCGCGTAAATCAGGCCCATTTTTCCCAAATCCAGGTTTTCTGATTTTGAATATTTTAAAAGAGATTCAATGGTAGTAAATGGCATTTCGGTTTCATTTCCTGAAACAATCGGAAGGATCGGATCAATGGCAATTACCCTTTCGAAAACATAGAAGTTTGTTAGCCGCTTCATTATTTCATCCGGAAATGCTTTTGACGATTTAATGTTTATCAGTTTCTCATTTTTAGATGATGATTGAGACCATGATGAATAATGGGAAATGATCGATTTTACGTCATTCGGGATCGGTTTGTTATTTTTATTTAAAATCAGCAATTCAAAATAATCTCCCCGAATGCTTACCTCAAAACCATCGATTTGCTGAATTTCAAATGATCCCCCGCCAATTGAAGCAGCCTTTACCTGGACTTTCTGGCCATTTAGGCCTTCCAACGACAAACGAACCGTGTTTGGATGCCTGGTTTGGAATGAGTTGACTTCGTAAGTTATGGATACACCTCTTTCATCTGCAACCTTGCCGGTGTTTTTCATTTGGGGATCTGTCATATCAAGTCCCAGTAATCCGCCATTGATACCCATTTCGGTGCCCTGCTCCCTGAAGTTACTTGCCCATGCGCCACTTTTATCAAATTCGATGATGGCTTTCCTCAGTGGTTCATGGAGTATTTCAAGACAAACCCTTGCAATGCGCCATGATGCGGCGGTATGCGAACTGGATGGCCCCCGCATCACAGGCCCGACAACGTCATTAAAAATTCCGGGTAGGTTTTTAATCATTATTCTATGGTTTTTTACTTTTCCGGATTCAAATATATATTATTATCACGGACTTGAGTCAGAAGTGTGTACGACAAATTGTACGCTACTTGTTTTTTCATAGTTTCCCAAATGTGCGGAATTGTGCCTTTGGGTACAAAATGTTTATAGAAGGAGCAAAATGCATTCATCAATGTACCTAAAGGCACATCAAGAGATCCAGGGTCAAAATTAGCTATAAATATTATGTCCCTAACGGGACAAAAAGGCCGATTCATACCAATGCAGTTCCAAAGATACTTCCAAGGCATGCCTGACTTGCCACGAGACAAGCGAGGAAATCCTTTGAATGAAAACAAGAAAGTCAAACAACGTAATCCCGAAATATTTTGATATCGATACAAGACTATTATTTACCCTATGAAGATACAATTTGTCGTACACGCAGTAAGACTCATATATATTTTCGGAGAGAAGGTAAATATCAAATAAGATGATTACATCATAATTTTTCCCTTGGAGTATGCCCAGAGATAAATATTTCATTCAACCGCTCCCTCCGTTAAATTCTCCAATTCCTCAGATAATGCAACAAATTCCTCTACATTCATTTCCCTGATATAGATTAAACCGTGAGTTGCCCTGATCAGGGGATGACTATTTTGGTAGAAAAAATTCTTGCCCAGAAGCAACTGGATCTGTTTTAACTGTTCCACCCATATTTTTCTGGCCAGTTCATTGAATTTGCCATCGTATTCGTAGCTGGGAAAGGATGCATTGACCTGGCTCATGTAGCACTCAGTAAAGGCGTTTTCCTGTAACGCGAGGGCATTGAGGGAGACAGGTACGATAACGTCAGCTTCGGAGGGATGGAACCTGAACCAGACATTCCGGTATCCGATGATCTTCAGGTCGGATAGATCGGCCTCCCTGCTCCATTCCTTAACCGCGCCGGCAATGGCCTGCAAAACCTTGTAGTGAGTGTCGGGTCCACTGCCCTCCGGGTCCATGGCCAGGCTGATCACGTCGGGTTTATATTTTCTGAAATCATCCAGGATTGGTCCGATATCCCTGACTTTCTGGGGTTGTTCGGTAAAGATGTCCCCTTTGTAAAATCCAAGCCGCAGGTGATGTACGTTTTTAACCGGAACGCCGAAATGAGCCCACACCAGTTCTTCCTCAAACTCGCGGACCACCCCTTTCAGTTTTTGAACGTAAGGCGGATTTTTACTCCCATCGTAACTATCCCGGAGGAGACTAATTACCTCCATAATGGTTGATTCAAGACCTGGTATGTCACTAACCCGCCAGATATCAACCACACCCCTGACAATGCGGTGCGCCAGCCCCCTTCTTTTTTCTTCCGGATTCCGGGCAGCAACTGCATCCAGGGAATGGTACACGTCCTTATCCCGCTTTTCCTTATACCCTGAATCGAAGAAATCGGGATAACGGATCATTTGTATTTTGCCGTCAATCATAAACAGTAGCGTATCCTCCAGTACATCAATGATAAACTGGTTGGTGACCGCCGTAAATCCTGAAGTGAGAACGGCGAAATGAACATCATTGGAAGCCACGCGCACCTGCCGGTTGGTATAGGGCATGATCCCGAGCATGATGTCGTCGTGATGGGGGCCCGTGTGATAAAACACCGTGTTTTCGGATTTCTGCATGCCTTTCGATAATTTTTCCCTGATGGATCTGATGACCGATGGAACAGTTTCTTCGGACAGATTGGGTATCATGCGGCAATACCTGTCATTCTTCAGGTCTTCGATGGTGAGATGGTGGCCGTATTTATCGAGTTTCCGGCACAGGTCGATGACGGCTCTCTCTGTTTTGCGGTGGTTCCAGTCGCCTTCAGCGTAAAATGCATTGATGCTGTCGGTGAGTTTACTGGCGGCGCCTTTGGTCAGGTAAAAACGGCTTTTTTTCAGGCGTTGAAGTACCGTTGCAGGATATAGATCGTCGGGACCGCTTTCGAGGGAGGATTTAACGATACCGGCTTTTGCTTCACCGGCGGCGAAAATGATGGCCACTGCATCGGGATTGAAGGTAATGGTATTCAGGCCAATGGTGATCACAAGGCGGCTCTTCGATACTTCGATGCCGCCCAGGTCGCCGGCTGCGACCGCCTGCGTCTCAAAATTGGTGGGCGTTAGCCGTGTTGTGGAAAAGTGATCCGACCCGCGGGTATTGAAGGCAATGTGACCGTCGGGGCCGATGCCGCCCAGGAAAAAACCGATGCCGCCAATATCCTGTATCTTTTTCTCGTAAGCGGTACACCAGTTGTCAATCATGAAGATGGAGGACTGCTGTAGCTTTTCGGCCGGGCCGGAGGCCTCCCGGTACCTCAATGACAAATCAATACGATAATCCGGGAATACTTCCCGCCAGGATTTGCCGTCTATCAGTTCAATTTCGTCCGGATTGATTAGGAGGGCCCTGTCCGGGTTCAACCCGAATCCACGGATATAAAAGTTCATGACGTAATTGTAAAAGCTGTTGTGTTGCTTCGGATCGATGGGGTAAAACTCGTCTATCTGCACAAACCGCAATCCGTTCAGATCCGGTTTTTTAATATCGGACAAACCAAATTTAGCCCTGAGGTCGCAGCCCTCTTTCCTATCCCAGTTTTTTAACAGGAACTGGGTGTATTTAATGAAATACTCCGGCGTTTTCCCGGTGGGCAGACTGATCACCCCTTCAGGATTTCCAGTGACCCATTCGAGAAACCTTAATGCAGTCGCCAGTCCAAGCTGCGGGAAATGATCTACGAGTAGATAGGGAATCCTGGTGCTTATCTTTGGGGAGCCTGACATGCTGTACATGGCGGCTTCTACCTGCGAATCAAAGGTCATATGCATCGTTTTATTTCTTTATTAAGTGAATTTTCATGTTAAGATCAGGCATGACCATTTCATCTGTCATTTCCAATAGTTTATCAATAAATAATCACCGCAATTCCTGTTGCGATATTCCACACACTAATCCCGATAACAAAACTAATTTCGGTAATACCGGTAAGTTTTTTTTTCACAATTATCGAAATGACGGTGGCCATTATCGTAGCTCCGATGATAAAAATTCCTGCTATTGCAATCAACTTTTTATCTGGCAACAAAAAGCGGTCGAACCAAAGGATCAGGATGGGCAGCGAGATAAAAACTATTACCGCCAGGATGTTGTGAATAATCCGGATGATATTTGGATAAATATTTCTAATTCGAAACGGAATAATGTTGTGATGCGCAAAGGCAAGTAAAATGGTCGAGATGGTGGAGATGATCAGCCATTCCCAGATCTTATGATCGTTGGCGAAACCGAGTTTCCTGATCATTAGCCAGAAGAAGGCAAAGGTGAGGATACCTGTTACAAACAAGACTTCCGTAAATCCCTCAGACATCTTTTTTCCAAACAGACTCCGGTTGCTCATGAAGCTGAGTGTTTCTTTTCTGGGATCGAAATGTATGTCCCTGACCCGGTGGTAAATGATGAAAGGAATGATGATGGAACTGAGGGCTGAAATTGAAAGAATGGAGATGTTGATGAGCATTTTACTTTATTTTGGAGCGAAGGTATGGAAATCTTTTTTTTAAAAAATCAAAGTAAACACTGTTTCCACCCCTGGTGTCGATCTCACCGAAATATTCCCCCTGTGTTGATTCATGATCTGCCTGGTAAGACTCAATCCAATACCTGACCCACCTTCACGGGTAGAAAAGAAGGGGATAAATATCCGGCTGATGATTTCAGGTGGAATTCCTTTTCCGTTGTCCGAAACCTCCATTACAATCCTTTCGTTGGCATTCCTGAAGGCTTTTACCGAAATAGCCGCATCTTCTCTGTCATGCAGTGAATGAACAGCATTTTTTACCAGGTTGATGAGCACCTGCTCAATTTGAATCTCATCAGCAAGGAGCGTAAGGCTTTCCGGCTTAACAGTCGCTGTGAGGGTAATTGGATTTTCCTGTACCTGCTCTTCCATCAATGTGCTTACCCGGTTGAACAAAGCTGAAACCTCAAATGTCCTGAAATCAGGGTAGGGCAGGGCGGTCAGGCTCCTGTATTTGGAAACGAAATCCGTCAGGAATTTACTTGTTTCGTTAATGGTGTTGAGCCCGTTGAGTGTTTGATGGATTGTACTGTCATCAATCTGACCGGCCTCTTTAGGTTCTTTCCGGCCCTCCTTCAGGAAATAGTGGGTCATGGCGGATGAAAGGGACGTGACCGGACTGATGGAGTTCATTATCTCATGGGTGAGTACCCTGATGAGTTTTTGCCACGATTCAAGCTCTGTATTTTCAATTTCGTTGTAGATGTTTTGCATGGCATACAGCCGGATGGTCTTACCTTCGATCCTAAAAACCGACATACTCAACGACAATTGAAGTATCTCGTTGTTGATAATGATTTTTACCAGCCGGGATTTTCCGGGTTCCAGTTTTGTAAATTCTTCAGTAAGGCCATGATAAATATGGTTAAGGGAATTGAAATCCTGAATCTTCTTTGTCTGGAGGATTTTCTGAGTGGCCGGATTGCAGATTTCCACCTGGTCATTTTCATTAAAAGCCAGCAGCCCGATGCCGATCTCACTGATAACATTTTCAAGATATTGATGGCGGGCTGCACTTTCAGATTTGGCAGAGGCTATTACACTGTTGATGGTTTCAAAATTTTGAAGCAATTCGGGATAGGGGCTTTTCTCCAGTTCCTCAGTAAATACCTGGCTTGAATCATGATTTGAAATAGCTGCGATAAAACGGCTGAATATGCGGTTGATCCGGTTAATATATTTCACCATCAGGAGAAGTTGCAGGATGATCAAAGCACCAACGCCGGCTGCTGCAAAGTAATACTCCTGATTTAGCTTATCAATAAACCAGGTGAAGAGATAGCAGGTGGCCGTTATTAGAATCACCCGGATCAGCAGGTTAAAGAAGATTTTTTTCTTGTGCATTTTCTTTATTTTGCTCGCAATAAGGATGGCTGCTGCGCCACATTATGTTAATTTTTTTTGTTTATCAGATTTACAACCACCTTTATCATGGTATTTTTTTCATCAGGTTGACTTACAGCAATCATTGCATCAAGATTGTAAAATTTTATTTTCCGTTTTACTCTTCTTCTTCCCTCTAATTGAACTACCGAGGAATCCTCAGTAGTTGCCGTTTCTTCCAATTCAGATGACCTGTAAATATTTTTCAAGTGCAATCCAATTGTATCAGGACCTTTTTCGAACAACTGTGCCATTTGTTTTTGAGAAAGCCAAACGGTTTCTTTCTCAAACTTTACGTGAACTTCTGTTTGACCACTTTCTGATTGAAAGATTCTAATCTCAGTTTTTTCCATACCTTATAGCCCGTATTTAATCATCTTATTATAAACTGTCTGCCTTGCCAAACCCAGTTCCTGCGCCGCATGGTAAACACTGCCATTGTTGTTTTTCAGTGCATTTTTGATGGCGTTTTTCTCGATGTCAGCAAAAAGCACTGAAGCGGATTCATTCCCCTCTGTTTCATGTTTCCTGAAAAAGAAATCACTTTTCTCAAGCACATCCGATTCCGACATGAT
>JABMQA010000852.1 GCA_013203545.1 Bacteroidota bacterium | reverse complement strand
TTATACCACGATGCCCCATATTTTCTCATTAGTGGCTCTTTAAGGAACTTATACATGGGCAAGCCCAACCTGCGCCCATGGACCAGCGCCGGTTTGCATATCGGCCATTCATGATAATTTATTGCATCGAAAGTTTCATAATTGGTAATTCGGATTGGATATAGGTGACACGAAACGGGCTTTCTGAATTCAACCTTTCCATCTTCCCACGCTTTTTCGATGGCACACCAGGCAATTCCATCTGTAAAATTGGTGTAGGCACATTCGCGGCCATTTACAAGGGGTGTAACAAATTCACCTGCATCGTCGTAATCAAAAACACCGATTTGATGTATCACCTCAATTCCGGCCCGGGCCATATAATTTCTAACTATGTCAATGGAGTCTTCCAACATACTGATCTCTTCCTCAAGCAATGGTGCACCTGCATCACCCTCAACGCAACAGGCCCCTTTACACTTTTTTAATTTACAAACAAACTGCACACTTGCAATTTCATCCGAAATGGTGGTGTTGTCAATTACAATCATGGCAGCAAAATTAAGTAAATAAACAAATGACTGAACATGTGGGTAAAGGCAAACAAATTTTTGATTAAACTTGCACATCAAATCACAAATCACATGTTGAAACGACTATTTGCGGCCATAAAGGTTGAACCGGACGATCAATTTCTCGAAATATTCGACGATTTAAAAATCAGGCTTGATGATGAAATGATCAGGTGGGTTGATGAGAAAAATATTCATATTACACTGAAATTTTTTGGTGAAATCCCTGATGATGATATCGATGGTATTTGTGATGTTTTTGAAAATGTTGCACAGCGTCACAATCCGTTTATTGTCCCACTGCGGGATATCGGTATTTTTGGCAGCAGCTACAATCCAAGGGTGGTTTGGTTTGGAATGGAAAAATGCCCGGAAATTGATAGCCTAGCCGGTGATGTTTTAAAAAGCCTGATCCCCATAAGTTATAGTCCTGATGGTCAAAAATTTCGTGCTCACCTGACTGTTGGCCGAATTAAATTCCTGAAGAACAGAACCTGGTTTCAGGAAGTAATCAATAATTTCAAGGGAATTTTTATTCAAAAACTATTGGTGGAAGAATTTCATCTTTTCGACAGTAAATTGCGGCCCCAGGGGCCATTGTATTCAAAAATTGAATCCTTTCGGCTGGGAAGTTGAAAAACCCTAACTGTCCAATTCATTTTTAGCAAATAACTCCACCTACTCCCAACTCTAGCTCACTCCCAACTTTAGCTCACTCCCAACTATAAGCATTCCCAACTTTAGTTCACCGAAGTTTCGGGAAATTTATCCTGTCCTGAATCACAAATGCATTGGGGTAATCGCTGATTACATCCTGTAAAACACCCTCTGCGTCAAGCCTGGTCCTGAAATCACCAATTCTAACTTTGTAATTGGGCTCATGGAATAAAACATAGGCCGTGTCGCCAGGATATAACAACTGATATTCCTCAGCAACTTTTGTGGCCCGCAGATGGGAGTTGTTTCCGGCATCATAAAAAATCTGGATCCTGTAGCCATCAATTCCCTTATGGCTCAGGTTGTATTCGATATGCCGCCTGACCACCGTATCGATCCGGCTATCCTGAATTATCACAACAGTGCCGGCCCCGGGTGAAACAGTATCGGAATCACTTCTGGCGATTGATCGGGGAACTTGCGATTCGGCGGTTGATGAAAACAGGAATGAGCAAATGATTACAAGAAAAGGGTTTAATCTCATAGATAATTTTAATTCATCAAATTTGATCAAAAAGTTTCATGGTTTTATTGAAATCTGCAACATGCACACTTAAAACAGGAATATGCGAATGGTTAACCATTTGTTGTGCACATGGCCCAAGTAAACCGGTATCACTCCTGTCATCCTGCTCTGTAACAATCGAGATCAGGTCAGCATTAAGCTTTGTTGCATAATCAATGGTTGCCTTGGTTGAATTTTGTGTGTGCATTTTTTCAACAACATATTTAACGTTCTCTTTCTCCATGTATTTTATGGCCTTTTCAGCATAATTCTCTACCCGTCGCTGAATGGTTTTTAAATTGGTCGTAAAAGTAACCACCATATGAATTTCCGCATCATAAATTTTTGCTATGTTTACAGTAAAGGGAACTTTGATGAGGGTATCTTTTGAATTATCGATCGGCATAACAATCAGGTCCATGCCTTCATTGATCTGAAATCCGTTTCTAACAGTAATAACCGGGCAATGAGCATGCCCGACAACCCTGTTGGCATTTGATCCGATCCAGTATTCTTCGAAGCCTGAAACGCCATGGGAACCCATAACAATAAGATCGGCCTGTTTGGTTTTGGCGGCAGTTACAATTTCGTAATAAATTTTCCCCTTCTTAAGTTTATAATCGAGCTTACATCCGCTTAGTGTGGGTTCGAGGTTTTTCTTCAGATCCTCAAACCTTTTGATGACCTCACCCCTGTAACTCTTAGCAGAAAGCGAATAAACCGATTCAGACGAACTGGTCTTATCAACCCAGATCATCAAAATGTCCGAATGAACTTTATTTGCAATGCCGATGGCATATTTCAACGCATGTATTGATCCACTCGAAAAATCTACTGCAACAACTATTATTTTCATTTTGGCCGTATTAAGGTAACTTATTAACGCAATAATAAAACGTTTTCAGATCATTCAATTCAAGCTGCTAAAGTATAAAAAATCTGCAAATCCAATTTTAATTAACATCTATTATAATTAACTGAGTTAGGCACAGGCTCAATGAAATACAGGATGTTTATAATAAATACAGAACTTTCATCAGGCAAAAAATGTATTTTGTTAATTTTGCTCGAAATTGTAATCTCATGAATGAAAATCTTGATGCTTCGGGAACCAGTATGGAACAAGGCGAAAAGGAAATCGAGAAGGTGTTGCGCCCTTCGCATTTTAATGGTTTTGCCGGGCAGAGCAATGTAGTTGAGAACCTCAAGGTTTTTGTTAAAGCTGCAACTATGCGCGGCGAGGCCCTTGATCACACGCTATTGCATGGTCCTCCCGGGTTAGGCAAGACAACACTTTCGCATATTATCGCGAACGAACTTGAGGTTGGCATTAAGGTAACTTCGGGGCCGGTTTTGGATAAACCGGGTGATCTGGCAGGATTGCTCACAAACCTTGAAGAGCGCGATGTGCTGTTTATCGACGAAATTCACCGTTTGAGCCCGGTTATTGAAGAATACCTCTACTCTGCCATGGAAGATTATAAAATCGACATTATGATCGAGACAGGCCCGAATGCACGAAGCGTTCAGATAGCCCTCAATCCATTTACCCTTATTGGTGCCACTACAAGGTCGGGGTTATTAACGGCACCACTCAGATCGAGATTCGGGATCAATTCCAGGCTTTCTTACTATGAATCGGGTGTCCTTAAAAAGATCATAATTCGTTCTGCAGGTATTTTGCGTGTAAAAATATCCGATGAAGCTGCTGGGGAGATTGCCTCCCGTAGCCGTGGAACACCACGGATTGCCAATCTTTTGTTACGCAGGGTCAGGGACTTCGCGCAAATCAAAGGCGATGGTAACATCGATATAGGCATCGTTCATTATGCACTCACTGCACTCAGTGTTGATAAGCATGGCCTGGATGAGATGGATAATAAGATATTATCGGTTATCATCGACAAGTTTAGCGGAGGGCCCGTGGGACTCAGTACAATCGCTACGGCAGTGGCTGAAGATCCCGGAACTATTGAGGAGGTATATGAACCATTTCTTATTCAGGAGGGATATCTGATGCGAACACCCCGTGGTCGTGAAACAACCCGGCTTGCCTGGCAGCACCTCGGAAAGGTGAAATCCCCTGATCAGGGGAAGCTGTTTTAAATGGGATTATTTGAAATTTGAATGGGTTGTTCATTTATAACAAATTTGTTGCCTATTTATTTTCGGGCTCACAGGAATTTGGAATTAAAGCTTTATATGAGTCCCTTTTTACTCGTATCACCCTAAAACAGTGTTTTCTTCCGGATGATATTTGCCGTGTTGTCGGTTTTTAAATACCTGTACTTTTTAAAGATCGAACTCAGATCATCAACGCCAGCGGGTTTGCATATGAATCCAAGTGGCATGTAGTCCTGAACCAGAGGCTCAAGCCCCGGATATCCCGTAATAAATACAACATCAAAATTTCTTGTCGGGAACAAATCAAGCAATTCCATCCCACTGCCCCGTGGAATATTGATATCCAGAAACACAATATCCGGCCTTAAGTCGCTGATGATTTTTGCGGCTTTTTTTATCGTTTCACTGGTGCCAATTATTGTTACATCATCAAAATGGTCTTTGATGAGATCCGACAGCAGTTCAACCACCGAAGGCTCATCATCAATTATAACAGCTTTAATTATGTCCATGCCGAAGAAAATTACATTAGTCTATTTCAATCCTTTGAGAATTACCCGCCAAATCAGCAAATTACCCCACTTCCCAAACAAATTTTTGCTTCAGGATCGTAAACCACCCCAAATTGCCCGGGGGCCACACCGGAAACGGGTTTGTTGGAAATAATGATATGTTTGTCTCCCTCCCTGACAAGTGCCCCATCCGAAAACCCGGGCTGGTGCCTGATCTTGAATTTTATGCTTTGTTTTTGGGCATAATCCCGGTCGGGTTGAATATTGATGAAATGAAAATGCGACAACCTGATCTCCGATTTGTATTGAGCTATGGGATCATAACCATTTGAAACAAAGATAACATTTTCATCAAGATCTTTTTCAACAACAAACCATGGCCCCTGGCTTAGGCCAAGACCTTTGCGCTGTCCGATGGTATGAAACCACACCCCCTGGTGTTGTCCCAGTATTTTACCGGTTTCGAGTTCTACGATTTGGCCTGTTTTTTCGCCCACATACCGCCTGATAAAATCGTTGTAATTGATCTTTCCCAAAAAACAAATTCCCTGGCTGTCCTTTCGTTGTGCAGAGGGTAACTT
>JABMQA010000851.1 GCA_013203545.1 Bacteroidota bacterium | reverse complement strand
GTGCCTGAAGTTCATAGAGTGCCTAAAGTGAGCTAAAATACTTGGAGTGAACTAAAGTGCCTAAAGTGAGCTAAAGTACTTAGGGTGAGCTGAAGTACGACAAGCTTTTTTTAAAAAACTGTTTCGTGTGTTTCCTTTATAAAATCATTTTTGTAAGGGTATCGAAAACGAAAATGTTGACCCTTCACCTGCCCTGCTATCAACCCATATCTTACCCTGATGTTGATCGATGAATTCTTTGCAGAGAATGAGCCCGAGGCCCGTACCCTTTTCATCGCTCGTTCCGTGTGTGCTATAATCTAAATCAATCCGGAATAACGATTTTATGTTTTCTTCTTTGATGCCGACACCATTATCTTCTATTGCTACCATTACCTCGTGATCCTGTTCAGCAGTTTTGATTTTTATCTGACCTCCTGGTTTGGTAAATTTAATTGCGTTTGAGATCAGGTTTCTTATTACAGTGCCGATCATATGTTTATCAGCAAAAACAACCAGGCTTGGGTGTTTGTAATGGAAGATTTTAATGTTTTTCTGGGAGGCCGGGTTCTCCAATAAAGCCCTTACTTCTTCAATTAGTGTCGATAGTTCGATAAACTCCGGATTAAATTCTATCTTTCCTGATTGCGTACGTGACCATTCAAGCAGATTAACCAATAGATCCATAGCCTGTTGGGAAGAGCGCTGTATAACGGTGGTGAACTTTTCGATACCTTCATATTTTTTTTCCCGGATACGTTCTATTAACAGGTCGCTAAATCCCATAATGGAATTAAACGGGCTTTTAAGGTCATGGGCTATGATGGAGAAAAATTTATCTTTCGTGGCATTTAAATCGCTCAGCTGATTTTCCCTTAATCTCAACTCCTCCTCGGCTTTCTTTCTTTGCGTAATATCCATGTTGGTGCCTAAATATCCGTAAGTCTTACCTTCGTGATCATGTAGCGGGGCAGCCATTCCATAAATCCAGCTAACCCTGCCTTCTCTATTCATAAATCGGTACTCATACCCCCAGTTTCCATTTGATTCTACCGATTTATACCATTTTTCAGAAATGGATTGCCTCTCCTCAGGGTGAAGCGCATTAATCCAACCTTTCCCTTTTGCCTCCTCCATATTCATACCTGCCATTTCAAGCCATTTCCGGTTTGCGTAAATACAGTCTCCATTCATATTGGTTATGTAGATTCCCACTGGTGCCGACTGGGTGTACTCCCTGAATTTTACTTCACTTTCCTGTAATTTCCTTTCGTAAATTTTACGCTGTGTAATATCCTGCTGGATGCCAAAATGACCGGTAATTCGACCAACTTTATCATACAGGCAAACATAATCGCCCTCGATAAACATTGCAGTACCATCGAATTTCCGTTCATCCGTTTCAATATGCAAATGGCCCTTATCAAAAAAATCTTTCCATATGGATTTTCCATAGGGGATATCGTGATAAAATAGTTCATTTGGTGTTTTGCCAATAAATTCTTTTTCGGTGGCGCCATACTGATCGAGCATGGCCTGGTTGATTTTTGTTATTTTCTGATGCTTAAAAACATAATCTAAAACCTTACTTTTATCAACCTTGTCATTCCACTCAACGGGTTCGTCCAGCATCATAAAGAAAAATCCGGTGAGTGATTGTGAGAAAAATAACTCCAGTTTCGCTTCACTTTCTATCAGTGCACTTTCAATCAGAACTTTGTACTTCTCCCCGCTTTCTTTCAGGGTTTGAATATCGGCTTTGAGTTTGACAATTTCATCCCCCTGATCAGAGACGCGTCTCTCTAATTCCTCATAGGTTGGTTTTTGCATTTTCATGGTTATGGTTTTTTATGGTCTGGAATCTGGAATTGGTATAACAGGAACTTCGGCAGGTTAAACCCATTGCCAGAACAGTAGTAAAAACGAATAATAGCCTTACCGTTAACACTTTGTGCCAAATTAGTTACAAACTATGCTGTTTTAATTCCTGATCAGGAGGGGGATACTGGGATTCAAAAGTATAAAAATATTCTAAATGAATTGAATATTTTTTAATAATTTGAAAATGAATTTAATACATTTCAATGGTTTTTTTTACTTCAACCAGTATGATGCGCTGTCCGCCTGCATCACCATCGGGTTCGGCAACATCACCAAGATGTGTTTCACGGCTTAAGAGGATTTCCGCATTTCCGGTAGTTAGGTTAAACATCAGGTCTTTTGTAAGGTCAATGGAGGTTGCGCTGGTAACATCTGTAAACCATGAGCCGCTCGATTGGTCTCCCTGAGTAATAATAACCATTACAAACTCGCCCTCCTGTAGTGGCTCACCAATCCATGCGAGTACAGATGTTCCATTGAGGTCAACCTTAAGGAATGTTTCCTTGAAATCAATATTTCTGATCTCAGAATAAAAGATGCTGTTGTTGAAAACACGCGATTTATTGTCGGTGAGCTGAAAATGGGCATCCGCATTTCCCGGGAACTCCCAGTTATAGAAGTAATTGCCAACATTTGAAAACGAGCTGGTTTGACTGTTGCATAACACTTTGGCAGGGGCTTTCAATTCCAGCCGGGTGCCATCTTTGTTTTTTTCACGAAATGTGGCTTTGGCTTTGGTGATGTTATCGAACTTCTTGTACACCATTTTATAATCCTGATAAAACGGAATATTGGGATCAACATCGGAGGATTCCTTTTTTGAGCATCCCAGGATGGCTGTTAAAAGGAGAAACAGAAGAGTCACACGAATAGTTGTTTTCATCAGAAATATTATTAATATACAATGAATGAATTCCTTTAAAAGACAAAACAAAAAAAATCAGATCAAATCACAGTGTAAGGTCACGGTTCACGCCAAATCCCCCTTATTAGAACAAGGCCAATCATTTAGCAGCTATATCCGAAATTTCCCTATGTTTAAAGCAATCTACGATTGTGGCAATTATAGCGAAATTTTGCTTAGAAAGAAAATTATTTTTGCAGAAGTTTTGAGGAAGGTCCTGCATTTTTTCAGCAAAAGCCTGAAAAAAAAACCGCTTTTACGGGATATTCGCCCCAGACTATGCAGTTTTCAC
>JABMQA010000850.1 GCA_013203545.1 Bacteroidota bacterium | reverse complement strand
GAGCAAGGTGAACGACTGGAGCTCCTCGCCTTGCAACTAGTGCCATTGATGGAGCAAATCATGCAGGCGTCGAGTTTTGACGGGGGGTGAAACAGCTTATCGGTGGGTGTCGAACTTCGTATGGTTCAATGGATTGCAGAAAAGGAGGGCGACACGGGGAGTTTTATGCAATTTCAAAAATGCGGCCCCCAAATTATCCGTGATATCACCGGCAATCATCGCTTCCTGCGAAAGGCGTCTGGCTGCCATATCTCCTGCCAGGCCATGGAGGTACACGCCCAGCAATGAAGCTTCGAACGGATGATAATTCTGCGCAAGCAAACCCAGGATAATGCCCGTGAGAACGTCACCACTGCCGCCGGTGGCCATTCCCGGATTACCGGTTGAATTAAAATAGCATCTGCCTACCGGTGTCGAAATGCAGGTATGCCTGCCTTTTAAAATAACATACACTTTGTTCCTGATCGAAAACTTAACCTGCAACTTGTTCCTTTGAAAATGGTTGGATGATTTTCCGATGAGACGTTCGAACTCTTTTGGGTGCGGTGTAAAAATACTGTTGGGAGGAATGAAAGCAATCCAGGTTTTATTTTCAGCCAGGATATTAATGGCATCAGCATCAAACAACATGGGTGTGCCGGCATTCTGGATCAACAATTTAAAGGCATTGTGGGTTTGCTTATCGGTACCGAGTCCGGGCCCTGCTGCGATTGCATTGTAGGGCGACAAATCGGGTACTTCGGTGAATAAGTGTTCTGACCCATCGTTGCTGACCATACATTCGGGAACGGCAGTTTGCAATACCGGGTAGCCGCATTTGGGGATATGGGCGGTAACCAGCCCTGCTCCTGCCCTCAGGCACGCTCTTGCTGCCAGGACTGCAGCACCCATTTTGCCATAGCTCCCCGATACCAGCAAAGCATGGCCAAAGTGTCCCTTGTGTGCATAGGTATTTCTTTTTCGCAAGAATGAAAAACACGCCGGGCCATCGGTATAAAAATGGTTGGTTTCCACACTTTCCACATAATCATCCATCAAGCCAATGGGCAGAATGTGCCACTCACCAACATACCTGTCATTTTCAGGGAACATAAATGCAAGCTTGGGAAACTGGAACGAAAGGGTATAATCGGCTTCGATAACAGCCCCGGCCCCATCGGTGGAATTTTCATCACTGAACAGGCCCGATGGCGTGTCGATGGCGACTGTGATGGCGCCGCTGTGGTTGATATGGTCGATAACTTTTGTCAGAAAACCATGGATAGGTTTGGAAAGCCCCGATCCGAATATGGCATCCACAACCAGGTCGTCCCCGTTAATATCAGGAAGTTTATCATTCTCAGTAATATCGTTGATTTCGGTACTTTCAATGTCTCTGAGGCGAATCAGGTTTATTACAAAATCATCGGATTTCCTATCGGTAAATTGCAAAATATGAACGATTACCCGGTATCCTTTTTCAATCAGCATCCTGGAAATGGCGAGTCCATCGCCGCCATTGTTTCCAGGACCGCAAAAAACAACAACCCGTTGGGAACTATCTGTGTGTTTCTTTATCCATTTATAACATTTGGAAGCAGCCCGCTCCATGAGGTCGATGGACAAAATGGGTTCATTTTTTAGGGTGTAGGCATCGGCCCTACGGACTTTATCAACCGGTAATATCTTCATGTTGAAATAAATTATGTGGTTTTACACTCTTTTTTAATCTTCAAAATTACGAATGTTTTATACTTTTGAAGGCTTGATTTAATTTTTCATCCGGAATTCATGTTCGAGAAAATCAAAAAGTTTATAATTCTTTTTCTTATTAAACGTAAGCTCCGTAAATCCGTGCGGTCAGTGAAGGCATTAAACCTCAGGGATGCAAGAAGCATCGGGATTCTTTATACTTTTACCGATGAGGGGTCATATAGCCTGGTCACCGGCATCATTCATAAATTTTCGGAATATTGCCGGGAGGTCAAAGCACTTGGATATGTCCCGCTAAAGGTCGTGCCATCGTACATGCAGGTAAATCTAAAAACCGATGTTTATTTAAAGAATAATCTGAACCTGATAGGGTTGCCCAAACAAAAGTTTTATACTAACTTTACCGATACAAAATTTGACCTGCTCATCGACCTGTCAATGGGCAACCAAATAACACTGAATTACATTGCGGCATTATCAAAATCATCTTTTAAAGTTGGGTATTATCATGAAGAACAGGTAGATATTTTTGATTTCATGATTAAAAACGGCGAGGGGATGAACATCCGGACCTATACCGATAACATAGTGAATTATCTCTCATCAATAAATATGAATACATTATGAAAAATTTCCTCAAAGGCACCGGAGTCGCCCTTGTTACGCCATTTCATAAAAGTGGAAACATCGATTTCAGCGCTTTGGAAAAGGTATTGGAACATACCATCTCCAACGGTATCGACTACCTTGTGGTGATGGGTACTACGGGCGAATCGGCAACGCTGTCGAAGGATGAAAAAATGGCTGTCGCTGATTTTGTGATTGAGACCAATCAGAATAGGGTCCCGGTTGTATTTGGAATGGGCGGCAACAATACACAGGAAATAGTCAATTCGATCAAATCATATCCATTCGACGGAATTGACGCCATTTTATCGGTTTGCCCCTATTATAACAAACCACAGCAAAAAGGCATTTATTACCACTACAAAACCATTGCTACGGTATCGCCGGTACCTGTTATTTTGTACAATGTTCCCGGTAGAACAGGCGCTAACATAGATGCAGAAACTACCTTACAGTTGGCCTCCAACTTCAATAATATCGTTGCCATCAAAGAGGCATCAGGAAACATGACTCAAATCATGAAACTGGTGAACAACAAACCGGCGGGTTTCACAGTAATTTCTGGAGACGATGCTTTAACCCTGCCTTTAATGGCGATAGGTGTTGAAGGCGTAATTTCGGTTGTGGCAAATGCTTTTCCTGCCGAATTTACAAAAATGGTAAAACTCTGCCTGGAAGGTAACTTTGCGAAAGCAAAGACGATTCATTACAGTTTAATTGAAATTATAGATACATTGTTTGAAGATGGAAGCCCCGGTGGTATAAAGGCCGCACTTCAGATTCTCGACCTGGCACAGAATAATCTCAGGCTTCCTGTCGTTAAAGTCAACAAATCCGTATATTTGCAGCTTAATAATCTAATTACTAATTTTTTAGAAAATAATAAATAGATAATGAAACTAACCCGTTTACTTGTATTACTCGTAATTACATCATTTACAGCCATTGGGCTGAATAGTCAGGCACAAGAAGCTACCAGCGTATCAGAAATCTTCCGGAATAAGGGTGAAATTTATTTCAAATTTCAACCGGGCGAAATGGAGCTTAATGCCATTTCAAAAATCATCTCGATTGACAATGTTAAAGGACAGGAAGTGTTTGCCTATGCGAATCAGAAAGAATTTGAAAAATTTCTGAAATTGCAGATTGATTTCAACCTCCTTCCAAAGCCTGGTGAACTGATTAAAAATCCGGTAATGAAAAGTGTGGTGGATGTTAAAGAACTGGATGAGTGGGATTTTTATCCAACCTACGATGCTTATGTTGATATGATGTACCAGTATGCCACTGATTACCCTGGTTTATGTGAAGTATTCAGCATTGGAACCACGCCTGACGGACACGAACTCCTGTTTGCAAAAATATCAGATAATATAGCAACACGGGAAAACGAACCACAATTTTTATACACCGGTACTATACACGGTGACGAGACAACAGGGTATATTTTATTTCTGCGTTTGATCGATTATCTTTTATCAAATTACGGCACCAATGATCAGGTTACGCACATAGTGAACAAT
>JABMQA010000849.1 GCA_013203545.1 Bacteroidota bacterium | reverse complement strand
TCATGGAAAATCCGAAAAATCTTGATTTTAAAATCTTCCCTAATCCCATTAAAACACACTTCTGGCTTGAATTTCCTGAGCCCATCCAAAAAGCATTCGATATCACAATTTTCGATTTAATGGGCAACAAAAAGTTTGAGAACCACTACCCCCTTGCGATCTACAAATATTTTACGGTTGATATCACATGCATAGAACCGGGTGCATATATATTGATGTTAACTACCGCAAGTGACAAGATTTTTAAAAAGATTATTGTTAACTGAAGGATGGGGCTATTTATTTCTCCATAAATTGTTAGACAGCTTCAAAGGGATATCCGTTCTTTGGATTCTATGGTCTATAGTTTCACAATCCTACGGTTAATCACCCTGCCGTCAACAACAATACGCAAAAAATACACACCCGGTTTCACATCGTTCAGATGAATGGTCTGGTGACTGGAATTAAATGTTTTATTGAAAATTGTATTTCCATTCGTGCTTAGTATTTTCACAATAAAAGGATGATCCTCTCCAAGGTTAACATTCAGAACCTCCTTTATTGGATTGGGAAAAACGATTTCTTTTTGTGCATTTGCTAAATCATACACGTCTGTCTGTATTTCAAATGTAAACTCGGCTGTTACCGGGAGGTGATCGCTGGCATAGTACAAAGCATCGGCAAATTCCTGTGAGACCATATTGTTTGGCGGATGATTGATGCTATCGTTGTAATGAGTGCCGTCATTTCCCACAGCCAGGGTAGAATTGGAAACATAACTCATACCACCATCATTGGCAATGGCCTGCGAAAAAAGGATCATATCAAACCTGTCATCCAGGCCGCCACTGGCACCTCCCCCGAATTGTCGCGTCCTGGTGCTTTGTGTATGGTACGCTGCGAAGGAGGCATTATTCCATGTTCCTGAGATACTGATAGGATCGACTGCATGGCCGTCATTGATGCTCTCGTCGGTTGTGAGTTTGATATAAGCCGGCTCACTTGATTTGTAGATATTGAAATCACCACACACAATAAAATATGCGTCTGTTGGCAGTCCGTCAGTTACATTTCGCAGTTCCAGTGTCTCCTGTAGCCGTTTATTCTCATTGGTTGATCCACTGCTTGCTTTGAGGTGAACGGAATAAATCCGCAAAGTGTCGTATGTATCACCATGCTCCAGCTTAAACTCATTGATATCACGCAGTGCTGTAGGAATGGGTATATTGGATATGAATGAAAATTTCCCGGCTTTATAAAAAACGGCGTTATCCGAATCGGGGCCATCAATAAACTCTCCGGCAGCATAAGTTGCATCCAATACCTCTGACAGGAATACATTCACGGCAGATTGGGATATAATTTCCTGAACCACCAGAATATCAGGGTTCAGGCTGTCGAGGACGGTGTTGTAGTGTTCAATCCTGTCGGTACTGCTGTAATTGAAGTTCAGAAGATTGTATGACATTACTTTTATAGTTTGCTGTGGAAACAAATTCACACAAACCAATAATGCTAAAACACTTATGAATATTGCCTTCTTGATAACCATATCGAAAATTTGGCGGCAAAGATATGATTATTTGTTGCGGGGTAACCGTGGTGAGATAAATATGCAGCCTCTTCATACTTAAGATGGGTAACCTCAATGATTTCACAGCTTTATCAGGATTATCAATTATAAGTGGAGGGATATTTATTAAGGAAAATGGCATCCTGGAAAATCTTAATGGCCAGGAAAATATCAGTGCGAATTCCATTGAGGAGCTTACCATATATGATAATCCATTTTTGGCTGAATGTGCAATAGAAAGCATTTGCAACCACCTGAGTGGCCCGAATGCCATTGTTGATATACGTGATAACGCACCCGGGTGCAACAGCCCCCAGGAAGTACAGGAAGCCTATGAGACAGTTTCTATTGACGATATTGAAATAGGGGAAACATTTACAATATTCCCCAATCCAACTTCGGGCAGTGTGATTTTCAGTATAATGATTAAGGATGCTCAACAGCCGTCAGCCAAAATATTCGTCGACGGAAGATAAATGATTTGTGACCTGTTTGACTTGTCAGGTGTCAGGATCAAACAATTATTCAACGAAGAAATAGCACCGGGTACTTA
>JABMQA010000848.1 GCA_013203545.1 Bacteroidota bacterium | reverse complement strand
TGAAAGTCCCCGGGGCATTCATTCTGCAAGAAAACCTGTTTGACCTGAAATCCTCAATGGAAGCCATTTTTGAGGTAGGAAAATACCTCAAATCCCTTGATCCTGAAAATTTTCCGCAGCTTTATGCGATGGCCGGTGAAGTGAACCTGGATCATACCATCAAAAAAGAGATCGATCGCATTATTGATGAAAAAGGCAATATCAGGGACAATGCCTCTGATAAGTTAAAGGAAATCCGGACCCGCCTCCGCAAACTCTCCGGTGAAATCGACCGATCGATTCGAAATGTCCTGAACCATGCCAAAAAATCAGGTTGGGTTAATCCGGGTGATGATATCACTTTCAGGAACGGGCGATTGGTTATTCCGGTACCTGCAACACATAAGCGCAGGATCCATGGTTTTATTCAGGATGAATCAGCAACCGGGCAAACTGTATTCATCGAGCCTGCTGAAGCATTGGAAGCCAACAATGAGATCCGGGAACTGCAAAGTGCCGAAAAGCGTGAAATTGTAAGGATCCTCACCAATTTCACCAATTTAATCAGACCTGAGATAGAGGAAATCAAACATGCATATTATTTTTTGGGACTGATTGATTTTGTTCGTGCAAAGGCCAAACTGGCAATTAAAATTGAGGGCGTACATCCCCTATTCAACGACAATACAATCATCGAATGGTGGGAAGCAAAACATCCCCTGTTGCTGCTGGCACATCAAAAGCAAAAAAAGGATGTGGTTCCATTAAAAATAAAACTTGATGCAGAAAACAGAATTCTGATCATTTCAGGTCCGAATGCGGGCGGAAAATCCGTTTGCCTGAAAACAGTCGGGTTGTTGCAATATATGCTTCAGTGCGGACTGCTGATACCCGTGAGGGAAACTTCTGAAACCGGAATTTTCAAGGATATATTTATCGATATCGGTGATGAGCAGTCCATCGAAAATGATTTGAGCACCTACACCTCCCACCTTAAAAACATGAGGCACTTTGCCATGAAGGCCAATAATAAGACCCTGTTTTTGATCGATGAATTCGGAACAGGCACGGAACCCCAGCTGGGCGGTGCTATTGCAGAATCGGTATTGGAACACCTTAACAAAAAAAAGGCCTTTGGCGTTATCACAACCCATTATGCAAACCTCAAACTCCTGGCCGATAAAACCGATGGATTGATCAATGGTGCCATGTTGTTTGATACCCGGCAAATGCAGCCACTTTTTGCATTGCAGATCGGCAACCCGGGCAGTTCGTTTGCGTTTGAGATTGCCAAAAGGAGCGGTTTTCCATGGTATATTTTGAAAAATGCTGAAAAAAAAGTCGGGAAATCTCAGTTAAAATTCGACCAGCAATTGCAGCAACTCGAAATTGAAAAGAAAGAATTGGTGGAAAAAAAGGCCAAAGTGGATAAAGCCGAAAAAAGACTTGAGGGCCTTACCACTCAATACAATGATCTTTTAGAAGAATTGAGTACAACCAAAGGGAAGTTATTAAAGGATGCCAAAAAAGAAGCCACAGAAATTATTTCGCAATCCAACAGGTTGATCGAAAATACCATAAAGGAAATTAAGGAGGCACAGGCTGACAAAGCACAAACAAAAGTTATACGTGAAAAACTGAAGGCCGAAGCTGAGAAACTGGACAAAAAGAAGGATTTGCCTCCAACCGTACCAAAAAAGAAAGCCCAACAAAAAAAGAGCGTAGAAACCAAAAACAAGAAAGGGATTTTTGTTGGAAACCGCGTTCGGATTAGCCCGCAAAAAACTGTTGGTGAAGTTACCGAAATCATGGGAAATACTGCACTGGTAAGCTTTGGAAGCGTGATTATGAAAACCCCTCTCAACAAAATTGTTAACGTTGGTGATGAAGAATTACATGAAAAAGCACTTTTTAGAAAAAGCAACTTTGTCAACATCATCAATGAAATGAATGACAAAATGACAAATTTTAAATTTTCGCTGGATTTACGGGGCCAACGGGCAGAGGAAGCCTTATCAAACCTGCAAAAATACATTGATGATGCCCTGCTGCTAAATGTAAAGGAAGTAAAGATACTACATGGAAAAGGTGACGGAATTTTAAGGGATGTTATTCGCCAGCAGCTGCAGTCGATCAAAGAAATTAGAAAATTTAATGACGAACACATCGAACGGGGAGGGCACGGAATTACGGTAGTGACACTAAAGTGATTTAAAAACGGTATACCCTTTGCTAAACCTTTTCACAGTTTTCTTGTTGTTACTATCTTTAACAATTCTAATGAAAGAGCTTAATATGAAAAATACCAATCAAACGAACAGGAACAAACTTTTAAAATATATTTCAATACCAGCTTTGGTGGGAATAATAGCCGGGGCCATTGCTGGCTATATTTATTACATAGAAATCGGATGTGCCTCCGGGACATGCCCATTGACATCCAACCCCTATTTATCAATTCTTTGGGGAGCCGTTATCGGGTACCTGTTCGGGGATATGTTTACCCGGAAAAAGGGCCTAAAAGAGGAATTAGCAAAGGATGATCCGGTTGTGAAACCCTGATTTTAAATAAGTAATTCGCGCTGCTTTCTGGTTAAACCCTTTACTATGAGGTTATATGAATCATCAATCCATTGCATCACCAGGTCGCGATGAATCATGCCATCAAGATGTACCGTATTCCAGTGTTTCTTATTCAGATGGTATCCCGGTTTAACCGAAGGATACTTTTCCCTTAATGCAACTGCGGCTTCCGGATCGCACTTCAAAGCAATTGATAATTCAAGCTCATCAAGTGGAATGATGGCAAACATTTTACCCGCTACCTTGAAAACCAATGTAACATCATCAAAGGGTGTACTTTCGGTAACAGCTTTCTTTGCAAGACAGTATTCACGGACTTCTTCTACGTTCATGACAATTTATTTAGGTTAGATGTAAAGTTATTAATTATTTATCCACATTTGATCATATGTATTTATTTTTTGTCTTACTTTTGCAAAAACTTTTTAAAGTAAGCGAAAGTTCTTGAAAAAATTATTGCACGCTTTTTGTAAGACAAGCCACTAAATTAATACTAAAAATAATTAACTATGAAAAGTAAACTACTCACATTGCTCTTTGTAACCTGCTTAGGAATATTTGCATTTGCGCAAAGTTTTGAATTGCATCACGATGGCGTCGTTATTCCAAATGGTGGAACCATCACTGTTTCGGGTGATGTAACCCAATTTGAACTTGTAGCAGAGATGGGCGTTAAAAACATTTCAGATATCCCGGTGGATACAAAATCAAGAAAGATGGATATCGATTTGCTTCCCGGAACCCAGACCACCTTTTGCTGGGGCGCATGTTTCGCTCCTGTTGTATATTTATCACCTACGACAATAACCATATTGCCGGATTCGATTTGTGAAGAATTCAGCGGTCACTATGAGCCTACTAATGTTTGGGGTTTATCAAAAATGGCCTATTCATTTTTTAATATTGATGTTGCTGACGATTCGGTATATTTTTATGTTGATTTCAATGCCGGAACTGTCGGGATTACAGAGGCTCAAAACACCGGCATTGCAATTTCAAATGCATACCCGAACCCAACATCGGGATTGGTATCATTTGATTATGATCTGGGCAATGCATCCGGAGATGCAATCATCAAAATACACAACCTGCTTGGTGCTGTTGTAAAAGATATAGTACTTACTGGTAATTCAGGTAAAATCACAATAAATGTTAGTGCCCTGAACGACGGCGTATATTTCTATTCGGCAATGGTGAATGACCAAACCATCGAAACGAAAAGACTGGTTGTATCCAAATAAAATATTTAGAACAGAATAAAAAGACCTTGCATTGCGCAGGGTCTTTTTTTTTATAAACCAAATTCCTGTTTCAATTTATCCATATAATCCAGTTTTTCCCATGCAAAGAACTCCACTTTCTTGAAGAACTTTTCTTTGTCATCAACGATTTTGGTAAAGGTATCTTCATCCTGATAGAACACTTCGACTTCTTTTTCAAAATGATCGCGACCAAAATGACCATAGGTTGTTGTTGGCAGGAAGATGGGATTTTTCAGACCAAAACCTTTCACAATGGCATATGGTCTCAAATCGAAAATTGTTTTAATCTTTTCAGCTATCTGCCCGTCTGACATAATGGCTCCATTTTCATCTTTTACAGTAGCAGTGCCATGTGTATTCACAAAAACACCAACCGGTTGTGCAACACCGATTGCATAGGCCACCTGCACAAGAACCTCGTTTGCAATCCCGGCAGCAACCATATTCTTTGCTATATGCCTGGCGGCGTAGGCTGCTGAACGGTCAACCTTTGACGAATCCTTACCTGAAAAGGCGCCACCACCGTGTGCTCCTTTTCCGCCATATGTGTCAACGATAATCTTTCTTCCGGTAAGCCCGGTATCGCCATGTGGTCCGGCAATTACAAATTTTCCTGTTGGATTCACATGCAGTTGGTAATCATCCTTAAAAAGCAGTTGGAATTTTTCAGGAATTAAATTCTTTACCCTTGGGATCAATATTTCCTGAACATCCGATCTGATTTTCGCCAACATGGCTTCATCTTCATCAAATTCATCATGCTGGGTAGATACCACAATGGCATCAATACGAACCGGGGTATTGTTATTATCGTATTCAACCGTAACCTGCGATTTAGAGTCGGGCCCGATATAGGTCATCTCCTTTCCTTCCTTTCTGATGGCTGCCAGTTCCTGCAAAAGGATATGCGCCAATTCGATGGGCAGCGGCATGTAATTTTCCATCTCCTTAATAGCATAGCCAAACATCATCCCCTGGTCGCCGGCACCCTGATCTTCTTCACGTTGCCGCACAACACCCCGGTTAATGTCACCTGATTGCTCATGTATGGCCGATATGATTCCACAGGAATTGCCATCGAAACGGTAGGATGGTTTGGTATAGCCGATATCGTTGATGACTTTACGTGCAGTTTCCTGTACATCAACATACCCCTGCGTCCGGACCTCTCCACTGAGTACCACCAGCCCTGTGGTAACAAGTGTTTCGCAAGCCACTTTTGATTCTTTGTCGTATTTCAGAAACTCATCTAACAATGCGTCTGATATTTGATCTGCTACCTTATCGGGATGCCCCTCAGATACAGATTCTGAAGTGAATAAATAACTCATACGTGTGTGATTTTAATTCAAATTAGATATTAAACTTTAAAGGGAAGTTCTGATGATTGACAGGATGGTAAAACACATTGTTTTAGCATTTTTTTAAATGGTTGCAATCAATCAACTCTTTCCATTTCAGTACAAAACTATATACCAGTTTTCATAATTTATAAACTGTCGCAAAAATAGTAAAACTTTCTCACGATCTGGGATTTTTTAATTTTTTGTGAGAAGCCTGAAAATCTCCTCCAGGCTTTGCTCCTGCTTCTGTAGCGACAAAACGGTAAGCTTCCTGTCGATGGCAAACTGGAATAAATCCGGACGGACATCCCTGGTGCCCGTAGTAACGATTTTAAAAGTATTAATCCCAGCCGGTTCGATCTTTTTAATATTTCCCAGGGCTTTCAACGCGGCAATTTTTACCCCGGAATCAAATTCAATAATCAGGCTCTCCTCTTTACCTTTAAGCTTATGAAGATTTTCAGTGCTGTCATCGGCAACTATTCGCCCTTTGTGAATGATAATAACCCGGTCGCAGATTGCCTCAACTTCCTGCATGATATGCGTAGATAGCATAATGGTTTTTTCCCGGCCAATCTTCCTGATTAAATTTCTGATTTCAACCAGTTGATTGGGATCCAACCCTGAAGTAGGTTCGTCCAGAATCAATACCTGGGGATTATGTATCAACGCCTGTGCAAGTCCAACCCGTTGACGATAGCCCTTGGATAATTCACCGATTTTTTTCTTCACCTCGAGTTCAAGGCCCGTCAACGCAATCATTTCATCAACCTTTTGCGTAATATTATCAAGGTGATAAATGCCTGCTATAAACCGAAGATATTCCTTCACATACATTTCGAGGTATAATGGATTATTTTCAGGAAGGTACCCTACGATTCTTCGCACCTCAATCGAATTATCCATCACATCGAAGTTATTGATGCTGGCTTCACCTGATGTTGGAGGAATAAAGCAGGTTAATATCTTCATCATGGTTGACTTACCGGCACCGTTCGGCCCAAGTAAACCCACAATCTGACCGGGTTGAATCTCGAAGGAAACCTGATCGAGTGCGCGCTGGGTTCCATAAACTTTAGATACGGCATTAACTTTTATAGACATGATCAATAAATCCTTTTCACATTTAGTTTACCAATTCCATGTAAAAACAAAAGTTCCACGTTTTGATTGTGGAACTTTAATTTTTTTTCAGGTGTATTTCTAATTATTGAGCATTACCGGCATGACGAGCATAAGAATTTTCTCTTTCTCATTATCACTTTCGGTCGGCAACAATATGCCTGCACGATTGGGCTGCGACATCTCGATAATGATCTCACCGGAGTCCATATTGTTTAGCATCTCCTGTAGAAATTTTGAGTTAAATCCAATTTCCAGATCTTCGCCCTGGAAATTACAATTTAACCTCTCGTACGCCTCGTTGGAATAATCGATATCTTCAGCCGTCAACTCCAATGTTTTGCCCGACAGTTTAAAACGAATCTGGTGTGTGGATTGATTTGCAAAAATCGAAACACGTCGAATGGCGTTCAACAGCGGCATCCGTTCAATCTGGAGTTTACTCGGATTATCAACCGGTATAACGGCAGTATAGTTGGGATACTTTCCAGCAATAAGTTTACAAACCAGGCTTATATTTTTAAACGCAAAGAATGCATTTTTCTCATTGAATTTAATACTTACCTCCACCTCGTCGGTGAGCAGAATACTTTTAATCTGGTTCAATGGCTTTGTAGGTAAAATGATGGAAGCCTGAATTTCAGATTCAATATCGGTTCGTGAATATTTGACAAGTTTATGCGCATCGGTAGCAACAAACGAAACCTCATCCTCTGACATTTCAAGGTAAACACCAGACATCACTGGCCTGAGC
>JABMQA010000847.1 GCA_013203545.1 Bacteroidota bacterium | reverse complement strand
GTTTTCCTGCCTGACTTCAGGCGTACGAGATACGGACCACTATTAACCTCCTTTCCGTTTTTGTCCGTACCGTTCCATATTATCCGTTGCACACCAGGTGGAATATTTTTATTTATTAGTGTTAGTATGTGTTTTCCTGTTATGTCATAAACCGACAGTTCGATTTGTTGATGAATTTCGTTTTCCAAAAGGGATGCCAATGCCACAAATTCAATGTAAATGTTGTCTTTTCCCGGATTTGGATAAACTTTTAAATCAGGTAGATCCTCAGGTTGTTCTGTTTGACCGGTTACGATATCATATTTTGTAAAATAGATATCGCTATCAGGAGCGCCGGGGATGCTGTTCCTATAGTAAACAAGAAACATACTGTTGCAATAAAACAGTAATTTGGTCGGGTTGCAAAAATTCGGCGTCGAATCGATAATGTACCCGGACCATTTATCTTTTATTTTTTGATAGTGTATCATACAATTCCAATTGTTTATTCTATCTCGTTCCACAATATGCACATCGTTTTTCTGATCAACTGCGATCTGTTGGTATCTATGCTGTCCATTTCCGCATGCGACCACTTCGGGATGGCTCCAATAATTCCCTTCTTTTTGTATGAGTTTGGTTCTTTCATTGCCTGTCGGACGGTTGCGATAAACACAAACAGGTACACCATCATTATCTAAGGTAATATCTACCCCAACCTGTAGTGTGTCCTGAACCGGCATTTGAGGTTCTTGCCATGAGTTTGATGGATAGTCGTAATAAAAATATTGAAGGCGTTCTCCGTAATAACCATATCCTGCTGAAGCTCCAATCCAATGCAATGAATTTTGTTCGGAAACCGCAGCTTCTACCAAAGCATAGATCTCCTCATTACCCGGATACGGACAATAGGGCTGTGACCAGCTATTGTTTTCAAGATACCTGTAATAATCATCTCCTGTATTGCTATAATCCCAGAAAACATAGATCCTGTCGTTATGGTCGATTAATACATTATTATAGTGAGAACCGGGCATCCCTTCCGAAAGAAGGATGGGATCGCTCCACTGATGCCCGTCGTAAACAACCATGTAAACCATTTTGTCTGGTGTTCCGACGGCGTAATCGTAGGTAACATATAGATAATTTTTACTGTCGCAACCGATGTGCGGCTTCGACATCCAGAGGTCGGTGTTTTGCAGCAGGTCAAGGGGTCCTGTCCAGGTTTCGCCGAAATCAGCGGAAGAGATGTACATGATTTTCCGATAATTGTCTTCAATCCTGTAGCTCCACACAACGTGTATAATTCCGCTATGGTCGATAACCACGTCGGGGTTCGTGCAGGAGCCGCTCAGGTTGCTAATATTAACAGGCTCGATCCATTCCTGTGCGGGGAGGGAGCGGGAAAATAGAAGTAGGAACAAAAGAGGAAAAAGGAATATTGAATATCGAATACTGAATATCGAATATCGAAGGAGGGAAAGAAAAGGGAATATTGAATATCGAATACTGAATATCCAATATTGAATGGAAGAATAGCGGATTTGATTTTTTTGATAGGATTTCATTTTCATTTTGGTTTTTACGGTTTGGATGCTATCGACAAATGCAGTGATATGCCTGTTTGCGGGATCAATTTTACTTTCAGGTATTTTCATGGTTTTTCATTATTTTTCATTTCTTAAACTTCAGGATTCTCCCGATTGTTATCGGGATTGGTGTTCGATCCCGCTGTACGGGATTTCGCTTCGCTCAATATTCGGTGTTCAAAATCTCTCATTTCAATTTCTGTTTATTTAATTATTTCCACAATTTGTGAAACAGTTTTCCTGCCTGACTTCAGGCGTACGAGATACGGACCACTTTTTACCTCCTTTCCGTTTTTGTCCGTACCATTCCATAGTACCCGTTGCTTTCCGCATGGATTTTCATTATTTATCAGAGTTATAACATATTTTCCTATGATGTCGAAAACCGAAAGATCGACAAACTGTTGTTTGTCATTTTTAAATTCGATGTAAATAGTGTTAGTGGTTGGATTGGGATAGATTTTGAGTCCTACTTGATTAGTATCTTTTTCTTTAATGTTGGTTATAATGTAGTATTTTGAAAACCAGAGGTCGCCCACTGAGGTTGGTGTTTCACTTTTATGATAAACAACAAATAGATTGTTGGTATAAAACAGCATTTTAGTAAAATGACACATATTCCATGCAGAATCAATTATTTGTCCATACCAGAAATTATTTAGTTTCTTGTAATGAAACAATCTGGTACCGTAATCTCCAATTTCAGATTCAACGATATGCACATCATTATTTTGGTCAACGGCGATCTGCTGGTATTTCTGGCTACCATTTACGCATGCAACCATTTCGGGATTGCTCCAATTATTCCCGTCTTTTTGAATGAACTTGGTCCTGTCGTCACCTGAAGGTTTGTTGCGATAAACACAAACAGGTACGCCATCATTATCTAAGGTAATATCAACCCCAACCTGGATTGTATCAGGAACAGGCATTTGTGGTGTCGACCAGCTATTATTTCTTATATCGAAAAGATAATATTGTAATCGTTCACCATGATAGTTGAAAGAAGCCGAATAACCAATCCAATGTAAAAAATTTCCTGAAAGGAAATGTCCATCGGTAAAACCAAAAATATCGACAGAATCACAATACGGACAGTAGAAATCACTCCAGGCTTCATTTTCAAGATACCTGTAATACATAAACTGGCTACCATAGGCCCAAAACACAAAAACCCTGTCATCATTGTCCACTACCACTTTGCTGAAATCCGACCCCGGCATGCTTTCCGAAACAAGAATGGACTCACTCCATTCATGGCCATCATAGATCAACATTTTTATCAACATTTCAGGAATATTGATCGTATTGTAAGTATAGGTAACATATAAATTGTTTTTACTATCACAGTCTATGTGTGGCGATGACATCCAGAGGTCGGTGTTTTGCAGCAGATCCAGCGGAGCTGTCCATGTTTCGCCAAAATCAGCGGAAGAGGTGTACATGATTTTCCAAAAATTGTCTTCAATCCTGTAGCTCCACACAACGTGTATAATTCCTTTGTGATCGATCACCATGTCAGGGGTCATACTGTAGCCGCCCAGGTTGGTGATGTTAACGGGCTCGGTCCATTCCTGGGCGGGGAGGGAGGGAGGAAAGAGGAGGAGGAAAAGGAGGAAAAAGAATATTGAATGTTGAATACTGAAT